>CAKTGD010000086.1 GCA_934561335.1 uncultured Oscillospiraceae bacterium | reverse complement strand
GGCAACACCGGCGCCACACTGCCGACAAGCGTCAGATGCACGCCTATACCGAGCTGAGGATTTTCCTGCGCCAGCTGTACCGCCTCCCGCCAGCAGGGAGCGCTGGGCATCAGCGAGGTGCTGGTAATAAAGCCCTCCCGATAGCCCTTAATAATACCTGCGTTAATCAAAGGATGCAGACCAAAATCATCTGCATTAACAATTAGTTTTTTCATAATCTCTACACTCTTTTGTAATTGGCAAAGTGCAGCTTTACATAGTCACGCAAAGCATCCTTGCCATATTTTTCTGCCAACCGGCGGGCGCAGGCCGTTGCCTGCTCGCCGCCGCCCTTCGGCAGCTCGCTTACACCGGCCTGCTGCGCCAGCTCTTCCATCGTCCGCAAGAAGCGGGCGCGGGCCAGCACCGAGGCAGCAGCTACCGCCAGATTACTTTCTGCCTTAGGCTGCTGGCGCACACTGCAACCGGGGAAGCGCTGCTGCAAAGCCTTTAAAATTACCGTAGACTGGGTGAACTGGTCAATCAAAGCGCTGTGGCAATCCTTTTGCCGCTCCAGCACCTGACTGAGCGCCGCCACATGTCCGTAGCCCAAAAGCTGGTTGAGCTTGCCGCCAGCTGCCGCAACCTGCTCATAGCGCAGGTTATAAATCTTGGGCTTCAGCTCCAGCACGCTGTAATCAACAACGGTTGCCTTGATAACATCCTCCAGCTCAAGAATCTTTTTATCTGTCAACAGCTTACAGTCCTTAACGCCCGCAGCCTGCAGCTTCGCTGCCGTTGTGTTGTCAACTACCGTGGCCGCCACAACCAGACTGCCGAAGAAATCACCCTTGCCGGATTCATCACTGCCTGCCCACAGACCGTTGCTTACTGTTGCTCCTGCGGCTGCAGGCTGCAGCTCCTCAGACGCAGTCTGCACTCCCTCCAAGAGCATAAGTAATCTTTGCTTTAAGGCACTGTCGCCGTTATAAACATGCGTCAGTCCCTTTTTTCCGTTATATATATTCACGGATGCCTTAGCCTCGCAAAACTGCACTGCAATCTGCTGGCCATAATTAATCGGCTTATCCTTAACAATACTGAAACCATCCTGACGGATTTTTTCTGCAGCCTCTGCCAGATAATCGGCAAAGGCCTTAGGTGTCAACTGTTTCACGCCTATTCTCCTCTTTGCACATAGTTTTTCGCCTTCCACTCCTCAAAGAGCAGATAAATCAACGGAACAACCACCAACGTCAGTAAGGTGGAGGTTGTTAAGCCGCCTATCAGCACCACGCCCATAGACTGGCGCAGCTCCGCACCCTCGCCGATGCCCAGAGCAATCGGCAGCATACCGAGTATCGTAGACAATGTTGTCATCAGAATAGGACGCAGACGCAGCGAGCAGGCCAGAAGCACTGCTTCACGGATAGACATGCCCTTTTCCCGCTCCTGGTTGGCATAGTCAATCAGCAGAATTGCATTTTTGGTAACCAGGCCCAAAAGCATAGTAAAGCCAATCATGCTCATCATATTCGCCGTCTGTCCTGCAACAAGCAGGCCCAGGATAGCGCCGATAATCGCAAACGGCAGTGATACCATGATAATCAGCGGCTGCGAAAAGCTTTCGAACTGCGCCGCCAGCACCATGTATACCACAACTATTGCCAGAATAACTGCCTTGTAAACCTCTTTAAAGGAGCGCGCCATATTATCGGCCTGACCAATCATCTTATAGTTATATCCCGGCGGCAAATTCAGCTCGGGAATATATTCGTTGCGCACCTTGCTGATTAAATCACCGGGCGAGATACCGACTGTATTGGCATAAACAACGATCTGACGCTGCTTATCCTCACGCTCAATGCGCGTAGGACCGCTGCCGTAACGCACATCTGCGATATCACCCAGGCGGATAAACTGACCTGCGGAAGAAGAAATGCGCAGGTTCATAACATCATTGATATTAGTGCGCTGGCTTTGCTCCAGCTGCAGAATAATATCATAGTCATTGTCGCCGATGGTATAGCTGTTGCTGGTGCTCTTGCCCATAATAGCCATTTCGATAACCTTACCGACCTCGGTAGCATCAAGTCCGAATTCGCTGGCCTTGGCATGGTCCAGCTTAACTACGATTTCCGGCTGCTCCTCCGAATCGGATATATCAACGTCGGTCGCACCCTCAGTCTGACGCAGCATATCTGCCAGCTGCTGGGCGTAATTTTTCAGCTCCTTGATATTGCTGCCGCGCAAGCCAATATGTACCGGACGGCTGTCACCACGGCCGCCGCCCTGATTGGATACAACGGTAACCTTCAGGCCTTCAACATTTTGGAAGCGTCCGCGCAAATCATCCATAATCTGCTGCATACTGCGCTCACGCTCATTGCTTGGCTTCAGGCGGATATCCAGCGAGCCCTGGTTAACGGGATTACGGCCGTTGCCGACATTAAGCGCCACAATTTTAACCTCTGGCAGCTGGGAAATCTCCTGCTGCAACGGTTTGGCCAGCTCTACAGTTTTTTGCAGACTGGTACCGATAGGAGCCTTAACATTGACGCTGAACTCACCGGAATCATATGTAGGCTGGAATTCCGTGCCCACAAAGGGAAGCAGCAGCAAATTCAGCAGCAGCGAAATGATGCCCACAGCAACAACCTTCTTCGGTCTTTCCAAAGCCCAGACCATTAAGCTGTCATACATTTCACGCACGGCCTGAAAGCCTGCTTCGAATTTATCGAGAGCCCTCTGCACAAAATGCGTGCGCTCCTTGCTGCTCTGCTCCTCGGTTTCTGCCTTAATCCAGTACGCAGAAACCATTGGCGTAAGCGAAAAAGCTACGATAGTTGAAAACGCTACCGCAAAAGCAACCGTCAGACCGAACTGCTTGAAGAACTGGCCGATTGTTTCGCCCATATTGCCGATAGGCACAAATACAGCCATCAGACTCAAGGATGTCGCCAAAATCGCCAGCGTCAGCTCCTCCGTCGCTTCCTTGGCTGCTACAAACGGTGTCTGTCCCATTTCGATATGGCGGAAAATATTTTCAATTACTACAATCGCATCATCAATCAAAATGCCGACTGCCAGGCTCAAAGCCATCAGCGACATATTATTCAGCGTAAAGCCCATAACCTTCATCATAAAGAAGGTAGCGATAATAGACGTAGGAATACACAGACCGCCGATAACAGTCGCGCGGAAATTGCGCAGGAACAGATATGTTATCAGCAGCGCCAGAAAGCCGCCGAAAAGAATCGCATTCCAGACATCCGCAATATTATCACGGATATAGTTGGACTGGTCGCGCACCTTATCAACGATAATATCCGGTGGAAGATTGCTGTGCTTCAGCTCCTCCATCTTGGCATTGACATTATCGGTAACATCAACCGTATTGGTTTTGGACTGCTTGCGCACAAAGGTCATAACGCAGGGAACGCCGTTGGCGCTGGCAAAGGTATCCTCATCCTCCCAGGAGTCAAGCACATCGGCAATCTCACTGATATAAACCGGTCGGCCGTTGTGATTAGCAACTACCACCTGCTTGATATCATTAATATTGTTATACTTACCCAAGGTACGCACAGTAATTTCCATAGCGTCATTTTTCGCCTTGCCGCCGGGGGTATTATAGTTGTTGGCGTTCAGCTTGCTGCGCACAGTCTGGTAGGCAATACCGTATTCCGCCAACTTTTCCGGCTTCAGCACAATGCGGATAGCACGCTGGCTGGCACCGACAACGGTAACCTCGGAAACACCCTCCACCATCTGCAGCTCATCCTTGATGTTATCCTCTACAATGCGACGGATTTCACCACGGCTGCGCGAGGGCGAAGCAAAGGTATAGGCTACAATCGCGCGAGAGTTAAGGTCAACCGTCTGCGTTACCGGCTCATCAATATCATCAGGCAGAGCCTTGCGCACACTGGCAACCTTTTCACGCACCTCACTGGCCTTCACCTGCGGGTCAACACCGATATTAAATTCCAGAACCGTTTCACTGTAGCCTTCCAACACAATAGAGGAAAGCGTCTTGATACCCGAAACCTGGCTGACGCGGTTCTCAATCGGCTTAGTAACCAGCGTTTCCATTTCCTGCGGTGAAGCACCGCTGTAGGTAACACGCACGCTGACAATAGGCAGGTCGACGTCAGGATTCAAATCTACGCCGATTTCCGGATAGCAGCGGATACCGAATACTACCAACAGCAAAATAAACATGGTAGTAAAGACCGGCCGCTTGATAAATGTTCCAATCATCGTTATTTACCAGCCTTTTTCAAATCTATCTTGCTGCCTTCACGCAGCTTGTTATGTCCTTCGGTAACAATTATATCCTTTTCATCCAGACCACTCACTATTTCCGCCAGCTTATCATTAGTATAACCGACGTTCAGCACACGGCGCTGTACAACGCCCTTATCATCAACAACAAACACCGTCTGCTGGTCATCACGCATCACAATAGCCTGCACCGGAATAGTCAATACGTTAGCTTTAGGCGAAGCAGTAAGCATAACATTAGCATAGACGCCGGCCAAAAGACCTTCGCTGTTATCCACGCTCACCTCTGCCGCAAAGGTATGCGCCGGCACATCCGCTACCGGAGCGATGCGGGTAATTTTGCCTAACAGCTTTTTGCCTGGATAAGCAGGCAGAGTAATGCTTGCTTCATTACCGACATGTACACCGGCAATCTGTCCCTCGGGAATATGAATCGTAGTTTTCAGCATAGAGATATCCGCAACGGCAAAAAGAGGCGTACCAGCCTTTGCGTAATAGCCCTCCTGATAATAACGCTTGGCAATAATGCCGTCAGCAGGCGCTGTCAGCACTGTACCCTCGGATTTAGACTCCATCGCCCGCAGACTGCCTCTGGCAGCCTCTAGCTTAGCGGCAGCGTTATCACGCGCAAAGCGGTAATCATCCACCACCTGCTGCGAAACAGCACCCGTAGCATATAGCTTTTCATAGCGCTGCAAATCTGTTTCTGCCTTACGCAGGCTTGTCTGTGCATCCAAAAAGCTGCCCTTAGCACTTAACAGATTGGCATCGGTATCAGCCTGCTCCAAAATTGCCAGCACCTGCCCGCGGCTCACACGGTCGCCTTCACGTACATAAACCTTTTCCAAGCGTCCGTCCACCTTAGCGGCAACCTCTGCCTGCCATTCCGGGTCCAGGCTGCCGGAAAAGCTCAGACTTGGAACAATCGTCTGTCTTACCGGGTGAGCAGTAACAACCGCCACATTGCGTACCTGCGACAGTCTGGCAGCACGCGCCTTATCAGCCTGAATATTGCTGTAAATACGGTAGCCGATAATTACGCATACCGCCAGCATCAGGCCAAGTGCTATCTTAACCTTGCGATTCTGTAAATTCACTTTCTTTCCTCCCTGCACCATTCCCTTGGGGGGTAAATTATAATGGGGTAAATTTAATTTTAACTGAGTTTTTTGCTGAGTAATTATAGTTATAGATAGTAATATTATACCCCTTATCAAGAGAAGTTAGCAAGAGCAAAGCCGCCGGCAGGCATAGAAAAAGCACGCTGCGGACAGCGTGCTTTCGACAGTTTTAATTTAGCTTACAGGCCAGCCTGCTCGCGCAGTGCAGCAGCCTTTTCGGTATGCTCCCACGGCAGGTCAACATCGGTACGGCCGAAATGACCATAAGCAGCAGTTTGCTTGTAGATAGGACGCAGCAAATCCAGCTCACGGATAATGCCGGTCGGGCTCAGGGAGAAGTTTTTGCGAACCAGCTCAGCAATCTTGTCTTCGCTGATTTTGCCGGTGCCGAAGGTTTCAACCAGAACGGAAACCGGATGTGCTACGCCGATAGCGTATGCCAGTTGGATTTCGCATTTATCTGCCAAACCTGCAGCAACGATGTTTTTAGCAACGTGACGTGCAGCATAAGCAGCACTGCGGTCAACCTTAGAGGGGTCCTTACCGCTGAAAGCACCGCCGCCATGACGAGCCATGCCGCCATAGGTATCAACGATGATTTTACGGCCGGTCAGACCAGCGTCACCCTGAGGACCACCGATAACGAAACGGCCGGTCGGATTGATGTAGTATTTGGTTTCTGCATCCAGCATTTCTGCGGGAACAATCGGTGCAATAACCTTTTCGATAATATCTTTGCGAATCTGCTCGTTGGAAACTTCCGGTGCATGTTGGGAAGAAATAACGATAGTATCTACGCGAACAGGTTTGCCGTCATCATATTCAACGGTAACCTGAGTTTTGCCGTCCGGACGCAGGTAAGGCAGCACGCCTTCTTTGCGAACCTTGGTCAGCTGCAGAGCCAGCTTGTTAGCCAGATATGCAGGCATCGGCATGTAGCTTTCGGTTTCGTTGGTTGCATAACCGAACATCATACCTTGGTCGCCGGCACCGGTTTCTTCCTCAGCAGCTTGGCCTTCCTTAGCTTCCAGCGCTTTGTCAACGCCCATAGCGATATCAGGGGACTGCTCGTCGATGGAAATCAGTACACCGCAGGTGTTGCCGTCAAAACCGAATTTTGCACGGTTGTAACCGATATTGTTGATAGTTTCGCGAGCAATGTGTGCGATATCAACATAGCATTGGGTAGAAATTTCGCCGAAAATGTGAACCTGACCGGTAGTAACGATAGTTTCGCAAGCAACACGGCCTTTAGGATCCTGAGCCAGGATGGCATCAAGCACAGCATCGGAAATTTGGTCTGCTATTTTATCGGGATGACCTTCGGTAACGGATTCGGAAGTAAATAATTTTCTCATTGGTAGCTCCTTTCATAAATAAAAAACGTTGTTGAGAGTGTTTAGATGGTATAAGAAAACGTTGTTGAGAGTGTTTAGATGGTATAAGAAAAGGCGTTCTCATTATGAGAACGCCTTAAATTATTACTCTTAGCATTCTCATCTTACAGATAAACTGCAGGACTTAGCACCGTTTTACA
>CAKTGD010000085.1 GCA_934561335.1 uncultured Oscillospiraceae bacterium | reverse complement strand
GATTGAGTGGAAAATTTGACTTTTACTTATCCATCGCACACGACAAAGGGCTGTGTGCCCTTGTCAAGCGATGTAAAGATACCTTTTTTTGTTTATTTCCTATCTGGTAACACCAATACAAGCGTTTCTCCATCCCAGGTAAAAGAATGCTTTATCACGCTTTCTATTGCGCCTTATTCAAATATTGCGTCCTACATGGGAAAAAAGTCTACTGGAAAAGACGCAATATTTATTCGAAACAAAAGTGGATATTGCTTAACACGAGATGCAAAGCGGAATATTGCATCGAAAGTAGCTGATATAGCACCGCTCGTGCCAACCAATGACCTTATACCCATGTCAATAGTAAAAGGGACAAGAAGCTACATTGAAGAAGTCTCAAATCAAATGTGCTGCTGTTATGATAAAGGTTTGTTTGATGCATGCTTTGTGATGATGCGAAAACTTCTAGAGACCCTGATTATCGAGTGTTTTGAACGGCACGGCGCATCTGACGATATAAAAGAGAATAATCAGTTTTACTTTTTAAGTGAATTAATTCCGAAATATCTAAATAGTCCGTATTGGAATGCTAGTATCAACCTTCAAAACAATATTGGGAAAATAAAAACTTTTGGTGACCTAAGTGCTCATAATAGACGATTTGTCGCAAAAAAAGATCATATTGACAAAATTAAGGCAGAAGCCGCACAAGTTATTCAAGAAATAATCCTCACAACGGATTATGCAAAGTGGAATGAGGAGTTAAAGAACAAAAAGACGGTCTAATTGTCATTCAATCCAAACTGAATCGACCACAGTTTTTTCTTATACAGCTGCTCATATTCCAATGCCTCATGCTTATCCCTCTTGATGGGAAATACCTCCAAAATGGAATACTGAAAATTGTTGCAATAGTCAACATCGGCGGTGATAAGCTCCTTGAGGCGCTTGTTGCCGCCGTGTTTTGTTCGGGCGTACTCGCTCCATCGTCCCCAGATGCCGCCCTGCTCACCGCTGGCGGAGCCGACATAATGCTTGCCTGTTTTAGTATCAGTAATGAGATACACCCCGGCCACAGCAGACAGCTTTTCTTCCCATTCTTTGTAGGCCGCTTTGTTGTAGACGATTTTGTGGAGAGTCTCAAAGGAAAGCAACACCTTATCATAGCTGGTAAAGCTGATTTCAGACACAGTGGGGCGGATTTCCAACAATTCCTTTTCTGTCGTCCCGTTCTGACACCAGTTGATCGTCCCCTTCCCCCAGTCAATTACAAGGCGGTCTTTCATATCAGCAAGCAAATCTGTTTTGACTAGCTCATATACCACAGACTTATCCTCAGCCATACCACTGTCCGGTGTAAAATCTTCCGGGAATTGTGCGCGGATATATGGCTTGGAATCGCCAACACGATAGCAGCCCTGAAAAACACCATTTGTGCCTTCCGTCCCCAAAAAGCTGATGACCATATCACAGTCCCGAAACCGCGCATGGTTTTGAACTGACTGATACAATTCTAGATACCCCCGCTCGTAGTTGGCGGCTATCTCCTCTTTGGTAAGGTTGTGACGAATCAGCTTTACTCTGTCCCAGTTGATTTGCTTTCCAGCCAATAGCTCTTGAAATTTCATGGTATCCGTCCTTCTCTCTGTTTTTTTGAATTCATACCCACATGATAAAGCATCTTTTGGCGCATCGCAATAGATTACACATAAAAATATAAGTGTAAAAATAGTGTGTATTTAACACGCAGTTTTTCATCTATACTTGTGCCAAGAGGTGAGGCTATGTTTAAGGTCAGCAAACCCGAAATGGTCAACAAGACATTTCGAATGCCGGCAGAGTTGGTTGAGCGGTTAAATGTAGTAGCACAAGCCCAAAAGGTTTCTTTGAACAATCTAGTGTGCCAATGCTGCGAATACGCGCTTGATAATCTGTCAGATCAAAAAGAGGATAAAGAGTAGCGGCCATGCCACGATTGCAGTGACATAGCCGCTATTTCTTTTTTGCGGTATAAAGGGTATAAAGTCTAAAAACCTTTATCCTCTTTATAGCCTTTTTACCGCACCCTCGTTCATTTATCGAAAAACAGTGGATTCAACAGGTATCTGCTTCCACGAGGCCTTCCGCCTGTTGAAGCGGAGCAGGTACGCTCAGCCAGATACCCATATTCAACTAACAGATCAATAGAAGGCTTTGCATCATCAGCTTTGGCAAACTCTCCCCGGCAAAGGCGGAACAAATCATATTTGCTCAATTCTCTTTTATCTTGATTCCGCAGGCGCTTCAGAATTTGCTTCGCACCTCGCAAGGTCCTGTCTGCCCCCATGATCGAGTAAGCGCATAACGCATGTGCCATGAAATACTTTCCGATTTCGATTGCCCGGTTCATAGTGTCTAATGAAACTGCTATTTCAGCTGATTCGCCTTTATGGATTGCGCAATGGAGAAGCCCTGCTATGCGTAGAGTATTTCCAATGAATTTTGCTCCCCAATCGCTCATGTATTCAAGATTATCGACTAACTGAGGCTCAAGCCAATCAAAGAGTGAAATAACCCTCTCATACGCCTTTGGAGAAAGCCTGATTTCCTTTGGTATTCCGCCCTCTGGGTAAGGAATTTTTAGCAGGGTGTGCATAAGCTCATGATATTCTTTCTCCAATTCTTCGGACAGTTCTGGCGTGTCAAAATGTCTGGTCCCAACTTTAGACTTTGGCCTGCAATAAAGGATTCTGGCATTTAGCCCTCTGGATTTGAATACATCATTCCGCATCAGACCTTCCAATACATTGTCTTGTGCAGAGAGCAGCATCGTCAATGCCGGGTCATTGACGATTTCACTTTCCCGCCCCTTTCTATCCACACGAATGCGGTCACCGCTGTACGCCTTTAGCATGGTATCAATTGATACCACATTAGAGTATCGCCCTGCAAGTGTATCAAATAGGCCACCTTCCGTGGAGATAATGGTAAGTATCCCTTTATTTTCGGAGAGCAAAGAAGTCAATGCCTCTGGAGTGACATCATCTGCAATGAGACGGAGGGGCTTCACCCTCTTGTCTTCCAGGTTTCGATATTTTGTTCTGAGCTTTGTTGCCTCTTCAATTTTTCCGTCCCGCTCCAAGGCGTCAATCTGTTTCTTCCAACTACTTAAATTTGCCAAGTCAATTTCCGCCTGTTCCTTGCGCCTTCTGTTTTCTGATCTTTCATATTGGTAAATAGGATCAGCCATTTTATGAACAATTGCACTTTTTCTTTCGCCGGACTTTGCTATGATGAGAATATACAGGTTAAGCGGTTCACTATAACTACGCTTAGGAGCTATTTTGAACTTTCTCTGCACCGCACAGGAAAGAGCCGCCAGCGTTGAAACAGCCGCCATATCAACGGGCGTTTCCGTATTCTCTGCAACGGTCTTCACCCAGTCACATAACGGAGCGGGAAGGGCATCTACCGGGAAAGACGGCAGTTTTACTTCCTCAAAGGGAATAGGTGCTTTCCACACGGGTTCACACAGTTCATTCTTCAATTTGTCAATGGCCTGTGCGGTGGTAAGACCCTCCGTGTATTTCAAATAGTCAATGATACTGCCGCCCTTGTCCATAGAATGACAGCAAAATGTATTGGTTTCCTCCACATACATCAAGTTATCATGGTGTTTGCAAATTTCACAGTTATGAAATACTACTCCCTTGCTCGTGCGGCGAAATCCGCCGTTGCGCTCTTTCAAATACCCGAATAAATCAAAGTTCTGCACCAGTTCCTCCAGTTCGGAATCCGAGCGCATTTCTATGTAGCTAGGATGGCCGCTACGGTGTTTTTCCGGGTGGGTGGGGAAAGAGACATCCTCGATGTTCTCCCACGAAATACGGCCATCCTCGTTGAGGAGTTTTTCGCTTTTATTCGTGCCGTGGAAAATACGGTCAGCGTTTACACAGCTCTTGTCACTTTGCGGAAATAAATTCACCAAAGTTTCCATGATATGCTTTCGCATACCAGCGTCCGTGATAGGTTTGTCCATCACAAAAGCAAGGCGGAATTTGGGGTGTTCCTTTGTGTAACTAAAAGTCTGATAACAAAATGCAAGAGGCAGTCCATTATCACGGCAAATGGCTCTTGCATCTTTAATACGGAGTATCGGCCCATCTTCCTCGTTATCAATATCGACCATAAATAGTTGCTGTTCCTTCCAGTTCTTTGCGCTCATGCCCTCCATGATTCCGGGGCTGATGGAATGGCCTGTTCTGATTTTCTGCACCAGTTCTTCCAGCGTAACAAGGGAAGGTCTGGTGCCTTTTTGCAGTCTGCTTTTGATTCCCCCTATCTCCTTGCCGGAGGGCTTTTCATCATAGCCCTTTGGATCTATGTGGACTCTGATCTTCATCATTTGCATCCGCGCCTTTCTCTTCAAGCAAAAATTGTTCATATTCCTCTTGGTGGGTCTGAATGTAAGCAGACACATTTTTGTAAATAGCTCGCGCGAAAATTTGGGCCTGTTTTTGATCCAGTACAATATCAAGCTGTTCCACTTGCATCACCGCCCTTCCGAGGAACCCTATGGCGGTATTTTATCAAAAATGAAGCATCTTGACTTATAAGCGTTTTCGTATTATGATTGTAGTTGAAAGGAAATATTTTTGGAGTGTGTAAGATGGAATATAAACTGATAATCACAAAAGAAAACGGGGATACATCCGCTGAACTGCAAACTTTAGACCAAAGTCATCGACAAGCATTCAATCTCCTAGATGTAATTCTGGATTATACGAACATCAAAAGGACAGAACACGGAAAGCGTGGGCGGCCTAAAACTTATTTTGATTTACAGAATCATGTTTTCGGATGCTTATTCAGTAATATAGAAGTCCCCTATGATGCCGCATGGATGGAACTCCGCTATGATAATGTAAAGAAGTCATTTCAATTTTTAAGTGAAGCAGAGCCAGTATTGAAAGAATCTCGCAAACTCCCTCATAAAAGAGCAGAGGAGATTTGGAAACTAGCCCGAAAATATGATGCAAAATTATCTGTAAATATCTATCAAAGTGAGCAATCGAGCATTGAATCTGGTTCTATTTCCTATAGCATTCCAATCATTGAGTATTCAAAAGTTGCTCACTTAGATCATTGGGTCGAATATTCCTGCTGCACTGCATTAGACATGGTCGTGGCTATCATGCACTACTATGCACTCAACGGTTATAAAATGGCAGTTTGTCGCCATTGCGGAAAAGGCTTTGTTACTACAAACTTCAAGCAACTTTATTGCGGTCGGATAAGTTCATATCAGAATCGTTTTTCTCAGAAACGCAGTAGCCCTAAAACTTGTGAAGAAACTGTTCGCCAGACGATTCAATTTCTCAGAGCAGAAAAGAATGCAGTGATTCGACGAGCAGCCACAAATCCTGATGTGCAGTGTTGTTCAGGAAAAGGGTCTGAATTCTATAATCGACTTGTGAGCGAATGTGATACTTATATGGATAAAATCAAGTACGAGCCCACACCTCAAAACTTCGATGAATTTGGTCAGTACTTATTCGAAACCAATCAGAAGAAGGAGTGGATAAAATGAATGTCGTAATCTATGCCCGCTACTCTTCTGACCGCCAGACGGAGCAGAGTATTGAGGGACAGTTGAAGGAGTGCTATGAGTACGCACGGCGCAACGGCTATACCGTTGTTGGCGAATACATTGACCGGGCCATTTCCGGCACAACCGATCACCGTCCTGAATTTCTGCGTATGATTGCGGACGGGGACAAAAAGCTCTTTCAAGCCGTATTGGTCTATCAACTTGACCGCTTTGCCCGCAACCGCTACGACAGCGCCACCTACAAAGCCAAGCTCAAAAAGAACGGTATCCGTGTACTGTCTGCCCGTGAGAATATCTCTGATGATGCCTCTGGTGTGCTGATGGAGGCCGTGCTGGAGGGAATGGCAGAGTATTATAGCGTCGAACTCTCACAGAAAATACGGCGTGGCATGGACATCAACGCTGAAAAATGCCTTTCCACAGGCGGCAATCTGGCGTTGGGCTTTCGTGTAGACTGCGAGAAACATATTCAGATTGACCCGGACACCGCTCCCGTTGTGCAGAAAATTTTTGATATGTACGCCAGCGGCCAGTCTATGGCTGATATTATCCGATACCTCAATGCAAATCATATCAAAACCTCCTACGGCAACGAGTTCAATAAAAACAGCCTCAATCGCATTCTCCGCAACAAGCGGTATATTGGAGTTTACACTTACAGAGGCACAGAAACCCCGGACGGATTGCCCCGAATCATCAGCGATGACTTGTTTTACGAGGTGCAGGATATGATGGGCAAAAAGAAAAAAGCCCCTGCGCGTGCAAAGGCTTTCGAAAATTACATATTGAGCACCAAACTATTCTGCGGGTATTGTCAGGCTGCTATGACAGGCATTAGCGGAACCAGCAAAACCGGAACCAAATATCACTACTACCAGTGTGTGACCAACCGCCGGGACAAGTCCTGCCATAAAAAGACTGTCAGCAAAGCATATATTGAGGATTTGGTAATCAAGGAAACCCGTAAACTGCTGACCAAGGAAAATATTGACCGAATTGCAAAGGAAGTTGTACGGCTCTGCGAACAGGAGAAAGACACAGATAACCTCAAGCGGCTCAAAAGGCTCCTAAAAGAAAACGAGCGGGCTACAGAAAATCTCTTTAAGGCCCTTGAAAGTGGTCAAATCGTCGATGTGATTGCGGAGCGTATCTCCCAGAAGAAACGGGAACGCAACGAGCTGGAACAGCAGATTCTTGTGGAGACTTCCTCCCACCCTACGCCCACGGTCAATGAAGTGCGGTTCTTCCTGAACCAGTTCCGTAAAGGCGATGTAAATGACCTTAAATATCGGCAGGCACTGGTGGATACTTTTGTCAACAGGATTTACCTCTATGATGACAAAATGACTGTCCTGTATAACACACAGGACAGCCATTCTGATGTGACCATCGACGATTTGAGTTCGTCTAGGG
>CAKTGD010000084.1 GCA_934561335.1 uncultured Oscillospiraceae bacterium | reverse complement strand
GGGCCGCATCGTGTGGCTGCCCAAGGAGCTGAAAGAGCAGATGGCGGATCGCATCAACGCTACCGCCAAGGAGCTGTACGGCATTGAGAACTTTACCTCCATGATCGCCGATGAGACCGTCACCACCGACATGGAAGAGCTGTATACCTTCCTGACCGAGGTGGGCCACCCTGTTCTGGAGATGGAACCCCTTATGTAAGAGCGCCTTATAAAAGCAAAAACCGGCCCCGGACTTTTCGTCCGGGGCCGGTTTTTGCTGCCGGCTGCCGCTGCGGCCCTGTGTGAACCGCAGCCGGGCGGTATAAGTACCAAAGCGGGCGGTATATGTACCCCAAATGGGCGGTATATGTACCGTTTTCACCCTTTAAAATAATGCCCTTACCCGGTTTTCCGCCGCGGTCAGAACGGCGTTCGTGCGCTCGCCCAGTGTTTCCCGCAGCCATTTTTCCTCAGAAAATGTCCCCTCCACATGGGGCACGCGAAATGCCCCGGCATCACAGCCCAGTCCCACATAACCGCCCAGGGAAGCCACTTTCCGGATGTTTTCCTGTGCCGTGTGCAGGATCTGCAAGAGCACCGCATCGTCATAGCGGCTGCTGCCCAGCAGATTGCCGATGGTGGACAGCGTAGGGATCCATACCGTGCCGCCCTCCGCCAGCGCCCGGCAGGCCCCGTCATCCAGATAGGCACCGTGCTCAATGCTGTCCGTGCCGGCCGCCACCGCGTTTTTCACGGCCTGTGCCCCGTTGCAGTGGGCCATGACGGCAAAGCCCATATCGTGGGCGGCGGCGATCAGGTCACCCATCTCTGCCGCCGTCAGCGGCGGTTCTGTCAGCTTGCCGCAGACGGAGAAATCCATCAGCCCGGAGACCATCAGCTTGATAAAATCCGCGCCGGACGCCTTTGCCTCCTTCAGCAGCGCCTGATAGTCGCGCAAGCTGTCCCAGTTCCGGCCGATAAAGCCGCCGTAGTGGCCTTTTTTGCAGATGGGAAAGGCGGGGGTGCGGTAGGTAATGCCGTACTCCGCTGCCAACGTTTTGGCCCGCAGGCACACACCGAACCGGTCACCGCCATCCCGGAGATATGTGATGCCGGCCGCCTGATAGGCGCTCAGACGGCGGCGGATGAGGGCGTCATCCGGGTGGGGACGGTGGGCGGCAATGGCATCGCGCCAATACACGCCATCCAGCAGCATGTGAATGTGCAGCTCAGCAAACATGGGGGGCCTCCTTTGCAAACGGACGCGGATGCTTCCTATACGGCGATCATTTCGGAAAAGGCAAAAGCGGCAGGGAGCCTGCCGCTTTTGTGGTCAATCGGTTTCGTTTACGGCGCGGATCACATCACCCAGCAGGTACAAAGAACCGTAGCACAGCACCGTTCCGTCTTTTCCCGCATGGCTGATGGCCAGACGTACCCCCTCTGCCACCGATTCACATGCGCTGACCGGCTTTCCGAAGCTGGCAAGATAGCCTGCCAGCTCCTGCGCTGTCAGCGCCCGGGGATTATCCGGGGTTACGGCGATAAATTCCGCCGCGTGCTCCGCCACGCTGCGATACATGCAATGATAATCTTTGTCGCGCAGTACGCCGGTCAGCACCGTCAGGGGACGGCCCGGCAGATAGTCGGTGATATTTTGGGCCAGCGCCTGAATGCATTGGGGATTGTGGCCGCCATCGATCAAGAACAGCGGCTCTTTGCGGATGATCTGAAACCGGCCGGGCCATACGACGCGCTCCAGCCCCTGCCGGATGTCCGACTCGGAAATGCGCCAGCCCCGCTTTTGCAGTACGGCCAGCGTGGTCAGCGCCACAGCGGCATTGTGGAGCTGGTGCTCGCCCAACAGGGGCAGACGCAGCGCTTTGAGGTCGCCGAAATCAAAAATCTGCCCCTCCAGCGAACGGGAGTGAAGATGAAGCTGGGTAAAATCCACCTTATGAAGCGCTGCACCGACATCGCGGCAGCGCTGTTCCACCACAGCCTCTACGCCCGGCGTGGAACGGTACAGCACCGCGTCGCAGCCCGGCTTGATAATACCGCTTTTTGTGGCGGCAATCTTTTCCAGCGTGTCTCCCAGTACCTCCGTGTGGTCAAGGCCCACGCTGCACAGCACCGCCGCCTCCGGCGATCCGATGACATTGGTGGCGTCAAATTCGCCGCCCATGCCTACCTCACACACCACAATGTCGCATTGGCGGCGGGCAAACCAGGCAAAGGCGATGGCGGTAACCATTTCAAACTCGGTGGGCTGTTCAAAAGTGCTGTCGGCCAAAGGCTTGATCTCCGCCGTGATGGCGCACAGCTCCTCATCGGGGATCATTTCACCGTTGATCTGAATCCGCTCGTTAAAGCGGGTGATATAGGGCGACGTGTAGAGTCCGGTGCGGTAGCCGGCCTGCCGCAGCACGGAGGCGACCATGGCGCAGGTGGAACCCTTACCGTTTGTGCCGGTAACGTGGACAAATTTCAGCGAGCGCTCCGGGTGTCCCATCTTGTCCAGCAGCGCGTTGATGCGCGCCAGACCCGGAATGCTGCCCTTCCAGCAGACGGCATGGATATAATGCAGGGCTTCTTCAAGTGTCATTGACCGGATGCTCCTTTCCTGGCGGGGACAGCGGGCCACACGCCGGCAACAGAAAATACGCGGGAACGGCACAGCGCCCACACCAGCAGCACGTCCAAAACGCCGGTGACGGCAAACTGCACGCTGCGGGTGGCCAGCTTGGCAAGGAAGAAGGCGGCCTTGCTCTCACCGCCGTAGATCAGCGCCAGCGAGCCGCTCTGATAGAGGATGGAGCCCAGCACGATGGCCGGAAGAAAGGCCACGGCGATGCGGACCGGGGACACCTTCTGCGTCAGCCACGGGCGGAACAGCCCGGCGCACAGGCCGTACAGAATGGGGGGGACGCAGAAAATGGGGTTATAGCCATAGGGGGTAAACAGGCACCCGATGAAATCGGAGGCGAAGCCGGCCAGCGCACCGGGCAGCGGGCCGAAAAGCATGCCGGCGATGAAGATCGGCACCGCTTCAATGGAAAAACGGGTGGTTTCGTTAGGCATGGGAATCAGCAGGCGCGCCAGAATGACGCTCAGCGCCGTCAGCAGGGCGCAGATGGCGATGGAGCGCACGCTCCACCGGGACTTGGGGGAAAACTTGTTTTCAGGCATAAAAAAGGCCTCCTAACTAAAAAATAGTGGGAGGAGGTTGGGGAATGCTATGCGGTTGTTCCGGACGCAGCGGATGCCGCGCTCTGCAACAGCGGATGCGAAGAGACATCGCGGAGCAAGCTCCTTCGTCCGGCGGCAACCTCCCATCCGACCGGCACTTAACGCGTCACTTCTACTCTTGCAGCAAGGATCTGCATGGGAAGAGGGACAGCCCTCCCATACAAATACTGGGTAAAGCATACAGGACGTATTAAGAAAATACAAGCGGAAAAGTGAAAAAAGATTTTTTTCGTCATATTGTCAAAAAATTCACGATTCAATGTGTCCCTTTTTACAACAAGAGCTGAGGAAAAAGCAATATCGGGAACAGAAATAACGATTTGTTAAAAATGCACGAAATAAAGGTTGACAAAGCTGCATCTTTTCCAGTATAATTCTTAATTGTAGAAAAAATAACAATCGGAGCGATCTGAGGAGGAGCGCCATGTGCCTTTCATCTGTTTACGCGGACCGAGTTGACCGCGCAAACCTGCTTTTGGCAAATGTCCAGCGTATCGACTGTGAGGACGGCTATGTGGTGTTGACAGACGTGCTTGAACGCCAGCAGCGCGTGAGGGGGCGTCTTGTCGTTGTGGATCTGGTGGAGAACACGGTCACAATCCGGATGGAGGAGTAGGTCGTTCCGGCCTGTTTGCAGGGACGAGCGGCTCCCGGCGGGCAGGCCGATTTTTATTTTTGAACGCAAAGGAGACGGATATGAAGCGCTACGAGGTAGTACGGGAGATCGAGAATAACTGCAAGCGCAATCAGATGCGCGATGTGCTGTTTTTTGAGGTGGAGACTGACGACCCGGTGGAATGGGTGCGGCAGGAGATCAAAGGGAGCGCCGTGGAAATCACCGCTGAAACCAACAGCAAGGGCGAACTGACCGTATTTGCACAGAGCGCGGGACTGCCCCAGAAATTTTTCTTTACCGAGATCTGAACAAGACCAATCCCTTCGGTGAAGAGGGCGAGAGGATGCTCGCCGGCCACAGCTTGTATCTATATCCCGATGCCGGGATCGGATAAATATTGTTTTGAAGGATAATAAGGAGGTAACTATGAGCGTTAAGGACATCTTCGGCAAGAGATCCGCGTTTTCGTTTGAGGTATTCCCCCCGAAAACTGACGTTGGCATGGAGAAGCTCTGCGGTAAGGACGGCGTTCTTGAGAAGCTGTACACCCTGAACCCGGACTACATCTCCTGCACCTATGGTGCGGGCGGCTCCAACGTGGGCAAGAATCTGGAGGTTCTGGACAAGATCAAGAAAGACGGCAAGTGTACGCCTGTTACCCATTTTACCTGCATCGGAAACACCAAAGACGGTATCCGTGAGCAATTGCAGAATTATCTGAATCACGGCATTGACCATATGCTGGCGCTGCGCGGCGACCTGCCCTTCGGCTGGGAGGGCACCGGCGGCGACCTGCACTACGCCACCGAGCTGGTGAAGTTTGTCCGGCAGGAGTTTGGCGACAAGTTTACCATCGCCGTGGCCGGCTCTCCCGAGGGTCACATCGCCTGCCGCTCTCTGGAGGCGGATATCGCCTTCCTGAAGCAGAAGCAGGATAACGGCGCCAACTACATCATGACCCAGCTGTGCTGGGATATGGATCAGTTCCGTTACTGGCTGGACGCCATCCGCGCCGCCGGTATTACCATGCCTGTGGATGTGGGCATCATGCCGATTCTGGATCAGGCCGCCACCATCAATATGGCCCTCAGCCGCAACGGCTGCGTGATGCCCCGCGCCCTGTGCGAGATCATCTCCAAGAACTGGATCTTCCCCAATCCCTTCGTGAAGGATCCGTTCGACGCCGATGTGGAGGGCAAAAAGGCATCCTTCAAGGCTGCCGGTATTGAGTATACCATCAACCAGATCGATGAGTACCGCGCCTGCGGCGTGGATGGCATCCACCTGTACGCCCTGAATAAGTACGACGATGTGGCGTACATCGCCAAGGCTGCCGGCCTGCTGGATCTGATCTGAGAAACGACTCGGTAAGCCGCGGGAAGCGGCACTTTCCGCGGCTTACCATAAAAGGAAGAATCGAACTATGGGAAAGACACATATCATTGCAGTAGCCGGTAAGGGTGGCGTCGGCAAAACGACCACCTGCGGCATGATGATCGACTATCTGTGCAAGGCGGGCAAGGGCCCGCTGCTGGTGGTGGATGCTGACGCCAATTCCAACCTCAACGAGGTGCTGGGCGTGGAGGTAGAGACCACGCTGGGCGACATCCGCGAGGAGATGGCCCAAGCCGAGAAAACCGGCGCCGTGCCGCCCAGTATGACCAAGGCGGATTATGCTGAGATGAAGTTCAGCTCCGCGCTGGTGGAGGAGGACGACTATGACATGCTGGTTATGGGGCGGACGCAGGGAAAAGGATGCTACTGCTTTGTCAACGGCGTGCTGAAAACACAGATTGATAAGTACGTTGGAAACTACAAATACATGGTGATCGACAACGAGGCCGGTCTGGAGCATATCAGCCGCGGCACGCTGCCCCATGTGGACACCATGCTGCTGATCTCCGATTGCTCGCGGCGGGGCGTTCAGGCGGCAGGCCGGCTGGCGGAGATGATCCGCGAGTTGGAGCTGAAGCCCGGCACCATGAAGCTGATCGTCAACCGTGCGCCCAATGGGGAGTTGAACCCCGGTGTGGCGGAGGAGATCGAAAAATACCATCTGGAGCTGGCAGGCGTACTGCCCCAGGACGATATGGTTTACGCCTATGACTGCGAAGGAAAACCCAGTTCTCAGGTTCCCGACAATGCGCCTGTCAAAAAAGCGCTGGCCGGGATTATCCGGGAATTGAATCTCTAAAATATCGACAAATTAAGGGGGATCTGTTAAGATGTCTTTTGTTCCCAAAAAACAGACGTACAATGCCCGCATCAACGAGGTGGTTGTGGGTGTTGGCGATAAGGCTGTCGCCATCGGCGGCCAGAATGTACTGGCCTTCCACACCTTTGACGGTGAGATTACCAACGCGCCCAAGATCGGCGTGGAGCTGACCGATGCCGGCATGGCCATGTGCACTATGCCCGGCGAGCAGAAATTCTATGAGGGTTGCACCACCGTGGCCGACATGGCCAAGCGTGCCGCCGGTATGGAGGGCGCTTCCTTCATCTGCCTGCATCTGGAAGGCGCTGACCCCAACGGCGAGAACAAGAGCGTTGACGAGTGCGTGGCGCTGGCCAAATCCGTGGCCGATGCCACCGACATGCCGCTGGTGGTGATGGGCTGCAAGAATATTGAGAAGGACACAGAGCTGTTCAACAAGATCGCCGAGGCGCTCTCCGGCAAGAATATTCTGGTGCTGTCCGCCCGTGATGAGAACTATAAGGCCATCGGCGCAGGCGCCGGTCTGGCTTACGGCCAGAAGGTGGGCGCCGAGTCCGCCGTGGATATCAACCTTGCCAAGCAGCTGAACACCGTCATGACCCAGCTGGGCGTCAACGCGCAGTCCATCGTCATGAACATCGGCTCCGCCGCCGCCGGTTACGGCTTTGAGTATGTGTCCTCCACGCTGGACCGCGTGAAGGATGCGGCCCTGAGCCAGTCCGACGCCATGCTGCAAATGCCTATTATTACCCCCGTGTCCGCCGACACATGGGGCGTGAAGGAGTCCATCATGCCTGAGGCGGATATGCCCGAGTGGGGCTCCCAGGAAGAGCGCGGCATCGAGATGGAGATCGTTACCGCTGCCGCCGTGCTGGCCAGCGGCTCCGACGCCGTCATCATGCGCCACCCCGAAGCCATCCGCACCATCGCCGC
>CAKTGD010000083.1 GCA_934561335.1 uncultured Oscillospiraceae bacterium | reverse complement strand
GCCGCTGGAACCTGTCTCACAAGGACGCCATGAAGGAGATCGCCGCCAAGGAAGCCGCCGGCGAGAAGATCATGTAACGCATCAAATGCGAGAATAAGAAAAGCGCCATCCGGAAGGATGGCGCTTTTGCTTTGGCGAAAAACGCAGGCTTTCATTTCGGTGCGGCCTTTCTTTAGAAGCATTCTGCCGCGTCTGCCTCTGGCGGCGCAGGCGGAAGCCTCTATATGTGGTGGTTATCCGACAAAATCTTCCAATTTTTTGGGCTTTTTTCGTTTTTTCAGTAGACAAGCGTACCGGTGGATGGTATACTCTTTCTGAATATACCTATGTTAATCGGTGGAGAAGCATTGTCTTTTTTCCGGCGGTGGACATGTCCGGATAGTGTGGATTTTTACGATGAGTGAGGGAAACGGTATGAAGGTTTTGCGAAGAGGAACCGCGCTGCTGCTGAGCTTTGCCATGGTGCTTACCCTGGTGGCGGGCGGCTTTCTGATCCGCGCCGTCGCGGATACGGCCATGCAGTGGAATGATGCCGCGCTGGATGATCTGAGCCGGTTCTATGAGACCGGTAATGCCCGCAGCCCCGGCATGATCTCTACTGTGTCAGGCGATGCCGGCGGCAAGTCCTATGGCATGTATATGTTTGCCAGCAACGCCGGTACGCCGCACGCCTTTGCCGAGTGGTGCAGAAAGAATTTTGATGAGGGCGAGGTTTACCACGACATCGGCGTAGTGCTGGATGAGGCGTACCACTATATCTCCGATGGATACGGCGCGTATTTCGATCTGGCGTGGGAAACGGTGGCCCTGAACTACGAGGACACCTTTGCCCGGGCGCAGTATGACTATACGCGGGAGACCATCTATGAAAATCTGGTCAGCCGGGTGGAGTCGGCGGTGCCGTCGTTCGATATTGACAACTATTCTGTTGCGCTGAAAAACGTGTTCTGGAGCCGCGCCGTGCAGCATGGCGCCTCCGATGCATGCTCATTGATCCAGCGGGCCTTCAAGTCGCTGGGCGGCTTTGCCAATCAGCCGGAGTCCCAGCTGATCCGCGCCATCTATGCCGAGTGCGGCCGCGTGGTCACGGCGGAGGAGCTGCGGCAGGAAAACGGCAGAAAGGGCGACACCATGTCCGGCGATACTGCCAACAAGTACGGCACGGCCGGGCTGATTCTGCGGTATTTCTTCGGCTGCTCCGGCGATGTGCAGATGGGTGTTTACCGCCGCCTGGCGGTAAATGAGCCTGCCGATGCGCTGGTCATGCTGATGAACAACGGCTACCGCAACGCGCCTGTAGCGGACGGCAGCTACCGGCTGCTGTACAACAGCAACCAGAATCTGGCGCTGGATGCCGCCGGCGGCAAGGCGGCGCTGAACGCCAAGGGGGCCGAAAACGGCAACCAGAGCTTTACCGTGGTGTATTATGCCGGCGGCTTCTATACCCTGAACGCCACTGTGGACGGAAAGACCCTGCGCCTGAGCGCCGATGGCGGCGCGGTGAAGCTGACGGCCCCCTCTACCTCCACCGCCCAGATGTGGACAGTGGAGGCAGGCAGCAGCGGCTGGCTGCTGAAGAATAAGGGGAGCGGTACATATCTGAGCGTCAAGGATAATACGCTGGTGATGGCCTCCGAGGATGTGTCGGCCTGGCAGCTGGCGGCTCTGTCCGATGCTGCCGCCAACTGGACGGTTTCCGGATTGATCTATCCCGACGAGAACACCGTTCTCATCGCGGGGCGCTCCTCCTTCCCGGTGCGCGGCGTGGTCTCCTGTTCGGCGCCCATCACCTCCGTGACGATCTCGATCCTCAACAGCAGCGGTAAAGCTGCCATCAGCCAATCCTCCGCCCCCAAGGCCACCTCCTACGATCTCAAGCGGATGGACGATTCCATTGCTTACAGCGGACTGGCGGCCGGCGACTATACCTTTGTGCTGACCGCTGTGGCCGACAATCATACGGTGGAGCTGGCCCGCTCAGCGTTTAAGGTCAAGCCTAACGACGGCTCCCATGTCAGCGATGAATCCTTCCTGATTACCTTTGACGCGCAGGGCGGAAAGGTGGAGGGCAGCGCCACCAAGCGCGTTACGCTGGATGATACCGTGTACGGCCGTCTGCCCACGGCTGTGCGCAAGGGCGGGCAGTTTATCGGCTGGTTCACCGAGGATGGCGAGCAGATCGTGGAATCCTCGCCGGTGCGCGCCGCCGACCTGACGCTATACGCCCGCTATGCCGGCGTATATACCTATACGTTCCTGGATGCCTCTGGCGGCCGGTATCACAGCGGCACCGCCGCTGCCGGTGAACTGATCGCCGCGCCCAAGGTGCCGCCCATCAAGACACCGGACAGCGAATATGCCTACAAGTTCAAGGGATGGGAAAACTTTACCGCCGGTGTGACCGTTATGGGCGAGGCGGACGTCAGCTTCAAGCCTCTGTATACCGCCATCCCGCTAAGTGAAGTGAAGGATCCCGATGATCCCGATTCCGATTATTGGATCACCCTGCTGCCGGGCAGCACCGCGGATCAGCTGCAGGATGTGACTGTGTACAGCAACGGAAAGCCGGTATCCGACGGACTGCTGGGCACCGGAATGACGGCTGTATCCAAGGATACCACCTACACGCTGGTGATTCTGGGCGACCTGAACGGCGACGGTAAGCTGAGCATTACTGACGTGGTGGCCATTCAGTCCGCCGTACTGGGCAAGCAAAGGCTGGAGGGCGCTTATGCTCAGGCAGCCGACCTGAACGGCGATGGTAAGATCAGTATTCTGGATGTGGTTATGGCCGCCCGCGTGGTGGTGGGTAAGGACACCCTCGGCTGATAGGAGGAGAAGGCAATGAAAAAATACAGTACTTCCTTGAAAATGCTGCTGGTGGCGCTGGCACTGATCGTGGCGCTTATACCCCAGCGTGCCGAGGCGGCGGGCGCCTCCCTTTCCGGCAACGGCACCGTGCAGGCCGGCAGCACCGTGACGCTGACGCTCAGCATTTCCGGCAGCAACATCATGGGCATGACCGCCTCGCTGGAGTATGACAGCAAGGTGTTGGAGTATCAAAGCTATAATCAGCTGATCAGCGGCTGGTCCATGGATGTTAACGGCACCAGCTTTCTGCTGTACGGCGTCAGCAACCCCATCAATTCCAGTACCGGCGTGGTGTCTGTTACGTTCCGCGTCAAGAGCGGACTGGACAGCGGCGCGGCGCTGAGCGCCAAATTCAACGATGTTACCGTGACCGACGGCGCAACGGAGACCAACTGCGGCTCTGCCTCGTGGAGCGGCAAGGTAGACGCGCCCTTGAGCAGCAACTGTGATCTGGGCTCGCTGAGCTGCTCCAATGCCACGCTCAGCCCCGCCTTCAGCAGCGCCACCACCTATTATTCCGCCACGGTGCCCTATGCTGTGGAATCGCTGAACCTCAGCTATAAGGCGGCGGACGGCTCGGCCAAGGTTTCCGTCAGCGGTAATTCGCTGGTGGTGGGTTCCAATACCGTAACGCTGACCTGTACCGCGGCCACGGGAGCGAAGAAGAATTACACCATCTCCGTGACCCGGGAGCAGGATCCCAACTATAAGCCCAGCACGGAGGCCATGCTCAAGGAGCTGACGCTGGATGTAGGGCTGCTCAGTCCTGCCTTTTCCGGCGCGGTGACGGATTATGTGGCCTATGTGCCCTATGAGACTAAGTCCGCCACACTCTCCGGCGTGGCCAAGGATGAAAAGGCCCTGAATGTGACCGAGGCCACCATGCGCCTGACCAAAGAGGGCGACAACGTGATGAGCATTACCTGTACAGCGGAGGACGGCAAGACCGCCAAAACCTATACCGTGCATGTTTACCGTATGCCGAAGTATGAGGGGATCATCCCGACGATGGAGATCGTGGATCCCGACATTCCGCCGGAGCCGCCTACCTATTCCATCCCCATGACCGTGACGCTGCCGCTGGTGGGCGAGATGGCCACCATGACCGCGGCCATTATCGGTGTGGTCATTGTGGTGATTTTGCTGCTGGTGGTGGGCTTCCTGCTGGGCCGCATCGGCAGTGGCGGCTATGATGATGACGACGGCGACGATGATGACGGCGATGATGACCCCCAGCCCCCTCAGCCGCCTCGCCCCCGGAGAGAGGCTGCGCGGCTGGAGCGTACCGCGCCTGCGAAAACGGCGCACCGTGTCGAAGCGGAGCCTTCTGCCCCGGCGCAGCAGCCCAAGGCGGAACCCCAACGGCACACGGCGCCGCCGCGGCAGATGCCGCAGCACCCTGCCCGCTCCACCGCCGCCGCGCATCAGGCGGTATTTGACGATACGCTGACAAGCCCGTTTGTAGAGGATCTGTCCGGCCGGATGCAGCAGGAGCTGGCGGCCCGTCAGGCACAGGCAGAGGCTCATCAGGCGGCGGAGCTGCCCGAGCAGACGGGGGTTCCGGTGGACACTGTGTCGCTGGATAAGCTGCTGGAGGATATCCGCGATATGTAAACAGTAAGGACAGGCCTTTGCGAAAGCGGCGCTTGTCTGAAGAAAGAAGACACTCACAAAGCGTGAGTGTCTTCTTTCCAGCTTGTCAAAGAACACCCGTCCTCGTGTCTTGAGAACCGGCGTTCTTTGACAAGCTCAGGCAGCCGCTTCAAGCGGCTGCCTGAAGTGGTAATGCGGTGTCAACCCTTCAACGCCCCTTTTAGGGGCTTCGTCCGTAATAGGCCCTTATAAGGGCAGGTCAAACCACCAGTTTACTGGTGGTTATGTTTTTTGTAAGATAGCGCACCCAACATATAGCCGTCTCACGCATCCTCGCTGTTCTTCTCCGGCGCATTCGCCGCGGTATGCTTCCGTTTGGATACCACCGCTGTGATGCTCAGCGCCAGAATGGCGATGGCAAAGGTGATCCACGGCACCCTCAAAAATATCAAAGTGGCGAAAAAATTCTGCTCCAGCGCCTCATAGGATTGAAAATAAGAGGGATAGCTGGTGGAGGCATAGGCCAGCGTGGGCGGCAGCGCCACGATCCAGTGAAAGACCTCCACTGCCGCCGATGCGGCCCACAGACCGGCCGCTATCTGGAAATAGGGGCGGGGCAGCAGATGCCGTTCGCCGCTCCATTTTCGCAACGCGCTCCGCAGCAGCAGATAGAGCGGCGGCAGCAGGAGGAGCGTCAGATCCCACCAGAAGAAGTCGTGCAGATAGTATACCACGGAGCGGCCGTTGGGGTAGCCTGTCAGCAGCTTATACGGCAGCTGGGTGAAGGCAAAAACATAGTAGGAGACGATCCACACCATCATCACTCCACAGGGCAGCAGCATGGCGATCCGGCGGCGCACCGCGTCCTTGGGGCAGCTGCCCCAGCCAATCCATATCGCGGCCACGGCGGCCGCCGGAAACAGACACGCCGCCCATAGTACGGCGGCAAACAGCGTGCCCGCCAACGTGCATAGTGCCGCCACCGCATAACAGATACGCCAGCGCAGCTCGTCCCGGCGGGCAAGATATTGCTCCACCTGATGGCCGCCGGTGGTACCCCGTACCGTCTCGCCCGCCAGAAGATCGTCGGCGGTGATGCCGTACAGCTTCGCCAGCGCCGGAAGGATGGTGATGTCGGGGAAGCCCCCGCCGCTTTCCCATTTGCTGACGGTCTTGTTGGACACGCCAAGGCAGTCGGCTACATCCTGCTGGGTCATCCCCGCACCCTTCCGCAGCGCCGCCAGATAGCTGCCGGTTTTCATGGTATCCATATGATCACGCTCCTTTCATCGTGGTGCCAGTATGCCGGATAAACGCCGGAATTGTCCACCCCGCCGTTTTAGAAGTCAGTCTGCGCAGCGTAGAGTTACGCAAACAGGCCCGTTTTGCACGGCAAAGCGGGCCTGTTGGTATTTGTATTGCAGAATGCATGAAAGCTGGTGTGGAAGGCCGATACCCACAGTGCCCCCACGGCTTACAGATCAGTAAAGCGGCGGAGCGATGCGCCAAAGAGCACATGTGCCGCTTTGGGCCGCAATCTCTTCGGCAATGAAATCTAAGATTTCATGCCTGCCTTTTAATACTTCCAGCTTCGTCCCGGCTCCATGAACTCTGTCACGCGCTTGCGGTAGCTGTCCATGGCGGCCTCCTCAAAGGCCAGCGCGTCCGAGGGCGCGCCCATCTGCCGCAGCAGCCACTTGCACAGGGGCGGGTTCAGGATCAGCAGCGGCCCGATGAGATAGGTGGCCAGCAGTCCGCCCCGGCGGAAGCCCTCGCCGCTGCCCTCCCGGCCGTCCCGGCCCACACCCTTTACGGTGTCAAAGAGGGCCTCGCCCGTGCCGTGGGAGTGGCCGAACAGGCTCTTGAAGCCCACAATATCCATCTCCTCGAACTTGCCCACATAGTAGCTGTTATGCCGCTGCATCATATGGTATTCGGCATGGGTGTCGAGAAGGCCCAGTCCCTCAATACGCGGCGCTGTGTCGCTGTCTATATACTGCCCCAGAATGTCCAGCGCGTTGCCGGTGGCCAGAAACAGCTGTCCGCCGTCAATTTTTTCCGCGATGGCCTCCCGATAGGGCCGCAGGGCGTCTGCTGCCAGCTGTAGTCCCTGCTCGGTGGTGGAGCCCATAAACACCAGCGCCGTATCCTCCTGCGGAAAGCGGGGCTGGGATTTCAGGTCGGTTTCCACGATCTCCAGCGCCGGACAGCACCGCTTCAGATAATAGATGTTCTGCAAATCGCCGTAGAGGTTGCACACCTCCGGGAATAGAATTTCCGCCCTCATGCCTTCTCGCCTCCCTTCGCCAGCAGCTTTTCCTTCAGCTTGGCCTTCACCCGGAAAGCCAGCGGCGTACCGTCCACGCCGTAGAGGATATACACATCGTCGCCGGGGGTCAGATACAGCTTGTCCAGCGCCCGGAACTCGTCGTCCTCCAGAAAGATCTTTTCCTCCGGAATACCTGCCAGCAGCAGCCGCAGCCTGTAGTCGCGGGCCCGGGGGCCTGCACACACCAGCTGCACGATATCGTCGTGGTTCAAAAACTCAAAGTCCGTGTCGTACATCCAGCTGGGGTTCTCCGACCAGTTTTTGGACACGCCCATGCAGTTCATCATTACCAGCAGCTCCTTGCGGCCCGGCTTGGACTGGATATAGTCAAAGTTCCG
>CAKTGD010000082.1 GCA_934561335.1 uncultured Oscillospiraceae bacterium | reverse complement strand
ATCGAGGCGTGCTATGACCAGATTGAGCAATTGAAGGCCGCGGGGAAGTTGTTCACCGAGGATACGTTTGCGCCGATGGCCGGGGATTTGAAGGCCAAGACTTCCGGCGTTATCAAGGCGCTGTGTCTGCATATTGCCCATACCTGCAACTTGAACTGCTCCTATTGCTTTGCCAGTCAGGGCAAGTACCACGGTGACCGTGCCCTGATGAGCTTTGAGGTGGGCAAGCGCGCATTGGATTTTCTGATTGAGCATTCCGGCTCCCGGCACAATCTGGAGGTGGACTTTTTCGGCGGCGAGCCGCTGATGAACTTTGAGGTCGTCAAGCAGCTGGTGGCCTACGCCCGGAGCATTGAGGAAAAGTATAACAAGCATTTTCGCTTTACATTGACCACAAACGGTGTGCTGATCGATGATGATGTGATCGATTTTGTCAACCGGGAAATGAGCAATGTGGTTCTCAGTCTGGATGGCCGCAAAGAGGTGCATGATCGCTACCGCGTGGACTATGCCGGAAACGGCAGCTGGGAGCGGATCGTGCCGAAATTCCAAAAGCTGGTTGAAGCGCGCGAGGGAAAGAACTACTATATGCGGGGCACCTTTACCCACGCCAATCCGGACTTTCTTGCGGATATCCGGACCATGCTGGATCTGGGATTTACCGAGCTGAGCATGGAACCTGTGGTGGCTGCGGCGGACGACCCTGCCGCACTGACCGAGGCGGACAAGGCTGTTGTAATGGAACAGTATGAAAAGCTGGCCGAGCTGATGCTGGCGCGTGACAAGGAAGGCAAGCCCTTTACCTTCTACCACTATATGATCGACCTGAAGGGCGGCCCATGCATCTATAAGCGGATATCGGGCTGCGGCTCCGGAACAGAGTACATGGCGGTCACACCATGGGGCGATCTGTATCCCTGCCATCAGTTTGTGGGTGATGAAAAGTTCAAGCTGGGCGACATCTGGCACGGCGTGGAGAACCATGCCGTTCAGGACGAATTCGCCGGGTGCAACGTCTATGCCCGCGAGGAATGCCGTGATTGCTGGGCGAGATTGTACTGCTCCGGTGGCTGCGCGGCAAACGCCTACCACGCCACCGGCTCTGTCCGCGGCGTCTATGCGCAGGGCTGTGATCTGTTCCGCAAGAGGATGGAGTGTGCCATTATGGTGGCTGTGGCCCGTGAGCTGGCGGCGCAATGAGTACCCCGATCTGCGATTTTGTCCGCCGCTATCGGCAGAGTGATCCGGTTCGGTTTCATATGCCGGGGCACAAGGGATATCCGTTTCTCGGCTTCGAGCCGCTGGACATTACGGAAATTGACGGGGCGGACGAATTGTTTACCGCCTCCGGCGTTATTGCGGAAAGCGAGGCGCAGGCCAGCGCCCTGTTCGGCGCGCAAACGGTGTATTCCGCCGGCGGCTCTACCTTATGCATTCAAACGATGCTGCACATGGCGGCACGGTATGGGGTGTCAAGGGGTGAGCGGCCGCTCATTCTGGCCGCACGCAATGCCCACAAGGCCTTCGTCAACAGCGCTGCGCTGCTGGATCTGGATGTTATCTGGCTTTATCCGCAGGAGCGCAGTGCGTATGTCAGCTGTCCTGTGACAGCGTCCCAGATATCCTGCGCTTTGCAGAATGCGCCGCGGCGTGTAACGGCGGTGTACCTTACCAGCCCGGACTATCTGGGCAATATGCTGGATATCAGCGACATTGCCCGCGTTTGCCGGGAAAACGGCGTGCTGCTGTTGGTGGATAATGCCCACGGAGCGTATCTTAAATTCCTTCCTGCTGCCTGTCATCCTATGGATCAGGGGGCGGATCTGTGCTGCGACTCCGCCCATAAGACGCTGGGTGTGATCACAGGCGGCGCTTATCTCCATATTTCTCCGGCGGCTCCTGCGGCGCTGCACAGGCAGGCAAAAGCCGCTATGTCTTTGTTCGCTTCCAGCAGCCCATCCTATCTTATTTTGCAGTCGTTGGACGCTGCGAATGACCGCATGACGGCATTTCGGGATGCGCTGTCCGCTTTTCTTCCGAAAGCTGACGCGCTAAAGCAGCGCCTTTCCGCCGCGGGATATGCGTTTGCAGGTGATGAACCGCTAAAGCTGACGCTGGCGGCAAAGGGCTATGGCTATACCGGGCAGCAGCTGGCGCAGCGCCTGATGGACAAGGGTATATATCCTGAGTTCTACGACCCTGACTATGTGGTGCTGATGCTCTCTCCCGTCCATACGGAGCAGGAGCTTGGCCGGTTGGAGCAGGCACTGTGTCATATTCCCAAAAGACCGCCAATCACGGCGCAGGCGCCTGCGCTGCCCCATCCCGCCAAAGTGCTTTCGCCGCGGCAGGCGATGTTCCTTCCCAGCGAAAGGGTGCCGGTTCAGGAGAGCTGCGGCCGTATTTCGGCCGCGGCAGCCATCAGCTGTCCGCCCGCCGTTCCGCTGGTCATCTGCGGAGAGCGGATTGATGAGCAAACCGTTGGCTGCCTGAAGTATTATGGCGTGGATATATGCGAGGTTATTGCCGAGTGATTCCTGCCGATGGAAGGCGCAGCGGGACACAGATACGCTGTGACGACTTGCACAAAAATTCATTTTAATTTCTGTATATATTCAACATATACGGCCATTGACTTTGCGGATGGGCAAGATTATAATCTCTCCGCAAAAATATAGGGAAAGGTGGGATTTCCGCCATGAACCGGAATCATGAGAGCCGTATACTCAAGTCGTTTTTTCAACCGATGGATCTGACGCAGGGCAGCTGCTGGAAAACCATTCTTCTGTTTTCCCTGCCGATTATTTTCTCCTATCTGCTGCAGCAGGTCTATACCATCAGTGACGCCGCCATTGTCGGGCAAACGTTGACAGCGCAGGAGGTAGCCGGCGTCAACGATACAACGTCGCTTGTCTTTATTTTCCTGCAATTTGCCTTCGGGGTAAGCGCGGGCTTCTGCGTGGTCACCTCATGCAGCGTCGGCTGCCGCGATAACGCAGGTGTGCGCCGCTCGCTGGCCACACAGGTCATTCTCTCCGCTGTGCTGACCGCATTGCTGACTGCGGCGGCGCTTTTGCTGCTGAACCCTATGCTGGCATGGATCAATGTGACCCCGGATAATCCGGAGGTTTACCGTGCGGCGCATACCTATTGCATGATTATCTTTGCGGGGATAGGCGCGCAGCTATTCTATAACTTTATCTGCTCATTTCTGCGCAGTATGGGTGATTCTGTTACGCCGCTGCTCTTTTTGCTGTTTTCCACGGCGCTGAATGTGGGGCTGGATCTGCTGTTTATCATTGTGTTCCGCTGGGGCGTGGCCGGTGCGGCCATCGCCACGGTCGGCGCACAGCTTATCAGCACGGTGGGATGCTTTATCTATGCCTTTATCAAGTATCCGGATATCCGGCTCCATCCGCAGGACTGGCGTATTACCCGGTGGGATGTGCGGCGCCATGTGGTGCAGGGAGTTCCTCTGGGACTGCAATTCTCCGTGCTGGCCATTGGCATCATTGTGATGCAGGGCGTGGTGGTGCAGTTTGACATGCTGGACGGCGTTATGGTCTCCAATGCTGCCCAGAACGGCTTTGGCGCTGCCAATAAGCTGTCCAATCTGGCTATGACGCCGATGAATGGTCTTGGCGCAGCCATGACCAGCTTTACCGCCCAGAATCTGGGCGCCGGAAAGCCGGAGCGCATCAAAAAAGGCACCCTTCAGGCATTGCTGATGACGGCGGTGATCGTGGTATCCGTGGTGGTTATGGGACTTGCGTTGATGAACGATGGCTTTTATCTCCGTGTGTTCCTCAGCGCCGATAAGGTGACGGAGGAAACTGTACGCTACGGAAATACCCTTTTACATGTGGATTTCGCTTTGTACCCGTTTCTGGGCTTTATATTCGTGGTGCGCAACTGCGTGCAGGGGATCGGACGCTCCCAGTTTGTGCTGGGCGCCGGTGCGGCGGAATTGGTGGCACGAATCGCCGTTTGCCTGCTGCTGCCGCCTGTTTTTGCAGGCGGACAGGTCAGCGCGTCTGCTGCGCCGGTGGCGTTCTATGCGCTCTGCGCTGCCGATCCGGTTGCGTGGATTGCCGCTGATGCGGTGCTGTTTGTTCCGTTTTTGCGCAACATTATGGGTAAGGACTATCGGTATATGTATCGCCACATGCGCCACGGCTGATAAGCGCGGGAGGATGACCGACTTTGGAAACATCATCCGCGAATGGCCGATGGCACCGTCATTTTGCGGGGTATCCCGTGCGGCTTGACGGCCATAAAAGCTCCGGCTATGCGAAATTTAGAATAGATGGAAGGACACGATCATGAAAGTGCAGGAGAAAGGAATGACACTGGATCAACTGGCGGTTGCCCAGTCCGCACGCATTACGACGGTGGGCGGACAGGGTGCGCTGCGCCAGCATTTCCTGGATATGGGTCTGATTCCCGGCGCTGAAGCAACGCTGGTCAAATTCGCCCCTATGGGCGACCCCATGGAGCTGCGGATACACGGCTATGAGCTGACGCTGCGTCTGGCCGACGCTGCGCAGATCGGGATCGTGCCGATCAAGGCTGCCGAGCCGGTGACCGCCTCTGCCAACTGTCCTGACTGTGAGCATCCCGGCTTAGGCGAGGGGGGACGCTATCACGTCAAGGGGGACGGCCATCCGCTGCCGGAGAATACCACGCTGACCTTTGCGCTGGCAGGGAATCAGAACTGCGGAAAGACAACGCTGTTCAACCAGCTGACCGGCGCCAACCAGCATGTGGGCAACTTCCCCGGCGTGACGGTTGACCGAAAAAGCGGCGCGATCCGCGACTATCCCAATACAGAAATCACGGATCTGCCCGGCATCTATTCCATGTCGCCCTATACAAGCGAGGAAATTGTTACCCGGCAATTCATCATAAATGAAAAGCCCACCGGTATTATCAATATTGTGGACGCGACCAATATCGAGCGCAATCTGTATCTGACCATGCAGCTGCTGGAGCTGGATGTCCCCATGGTTCTGGCACTGAACATGATGGACGAGGTACGGGGGAATGGAGGCGCTATCCGCATCAACGAAATGGAGGCCATGCTGGGTATTCCGGTAGTGCCCATCGCTGCTGCGAAAAATGAGGGCGTGGATGAGCTGGTGCGGCACGCGCTGCATGTGGCCAAATATCAGGAAAAGCCGGGCCGAACCGATTTTTGCGGCATGAACGACCATGGCGGCGCGGTGCATCGGTGTCTGCATGCCATCATGCATCTGATTGCCGATCATGCAGCCGCTGCCGGTATTCCGCTGCGCTTTGCCGCCACCAAGCTGGTAGAGGGCGATCAGCGTGTGATGGAAGCACTGGCGCTGGATCAGAACGAGCAGGAGATGATGGAGCATATTATCCTGCAAATGGAGACAGAGCGCGGCCTTGACCGTGCCGCTGCCATCGCCGATATGCGCTTTTCCTTTATCAGTGAATTGGTCAGGGCTACTGTTGTAAAGCCGCGCGAGAGCCGCGAGCATCTTCGCAGCCAGAAAATCGATCAGGTGCTGACGGGAAAATATACGGCGATTCCGGCATTTATCGGCGTAATGGGGCTGGTATTCTTCCTGACGTTCAATGTGATCGGCGCATGGCTTCAGGGGCTGCTGGAGCAGGGGATCGGGAAGCTTACCCAGATCGTTGACAACGCGCTTGTTTCGTGGGATGTGAACGAAGCGGTGCGCTCGCTGGTCATTGACGGTGTATTTACCGGCGTGGGAAGCGTACTGAGCTTTTTGCCCATTATCGTCACATTGTTTTTCTTCCTCTCACTGCTGGAGGATACCGGGTATATGGCCAGAGTGGCCTTTGTGATGGACAAGCTGCTGCGCAAGATCGGACTTTCCGGACGCAGCATTGTGCCCATGCTGATCGGCTTTGGCTGCACCGTGCCGGGTGTTATGGCAAGCCGAACGCTGCCCTCGGACCGTGACCGTAAAATGACGATTTTGCTGACGCCGTTTATGAGCTGCTCGGCAAAGCTGCCGATCTACGGGTTCTTTACGGCGGCCTTCTTCCCGGGACACGGCGCTCTTATCATGGTGGGGCTGTATTTCTTTGGGATTCTTATGGGGATCCTTGTGGCGCTGATTTTCAAGAGTACGATTTTCCGCGGGGAAGCGGTGCCTTTTGTGATGGAACTGCCCAATTACCGGATGCCGGGACTGAAAAATGTGGGGCAGCTGCTGTGGGATAAGGCCAAGGACTTTTTGCAGCGTGCCTTTACGGTGATCTTTCTGGCCACGATCGTGATCTGGTTTTTGCAGACCTTTGATTTGCATCTTCAGATTGTGCAGAATTCCCAGAACAGTATTCTGGCCTTGGTGGCCAGCCGTATTGCGCCCATCTTCAAGCCGCTGGGATTTGGCGACTGGCGGATTTCAACAGCGCTGATCACCGGCTTTATCGCCAAGGAAAGCGTGGTTTCTACCCTGATGGTGTTGGTGGGGGATGGCATCACCGGCCTTTTGACGGTTGGCACTGCCGCGCCGCTGCTGGTATTTTGCCTGCTGTATACGCCCTGCGTGGCGGCTATCGCCGCGGTACGGCGTGAGCTGGGCGGTAAATGGGCGGCCTGCATGGTGCTGATGCAGTGCGCCATTGCATGGGTCTGCGCATGTCTGCTGCGAACGGTGCTGCTGTTGTTGGGGGTAGCCTGATGAATCTGCCGTCAGTTCTGGTACTGTTGGTGCTTGCCGCTGCCATAGGACTTTCGCTGCGCCGCTGCCGCAGGCAGGGAAAGTCTGATTGCTGCCAAAATGGCTGCATGGGCTGCGGCCGCGCCTGCGGCAGAAAGCGTTCATAAAGCGCTTTTTGCGCCGGCTGCGACTGTAATTAAAGAGTGGACACAGGCGGCACGCCGCTTTAAAACCGCGATTTGCATCATCAAATCGCGGTTTTTCGTTGGCTAAAATGGGCAATCCTCCCAATTTATCGCCGGCTTTACCGCTTTATTTGACTGCATTGCGTTGTAAATTGGTCTTGCAATTGGTGTTGAGCGGGTGTATAATGCAGGCAGCTGAACGGACGGGAGCTTGTGTAACAGGCTGAGAGGAAGGTATGACCTTCGACCGGAAACCTGATTTGGGTAATGCCAACGTAGGGATGCCTGTGTTGCTTTGCGGAAGTTGCCCATGTCGGGTGACTTCCGCTTTTAACTTTTTCAGTAAGAAAGGACGTGAGTGGACCTATCCCGAGTGGTTTCGGGCGGATAGAAGGGGAGCGCCTTGTGTCTTGTAATTTGC
>CAKTGD010000081.1 GCA_934561335.1 uncultured Oscillospiraceae bacterium | reverse complement strand
GAGACTTCCATCAATTTTAACGAGAAAAAGGGTTTCATCTGTGATATGGACGGCGTCATCTACCACGGCAACCGCATTCTGCCGGGGGTGGCGGAGTTCATTCAGTGGCTGCACGACGAGGATAAGGAATACCTCTTCCTCACGAACAACAGCGGCTACACGCCGCGCGAGCTAAACCAGAAGCTCGCGCGCATGGGCCTTGATGTGCCGGAGGAGCACTTCTATACCAGCGCGCTGGCCACCGCCGCCTTCCTGCGGGAGCAGGCACCGGGCTGCTCCGTGTTTGCCATTGGCGAGGCAGGCTTGCTCAACGCCCTCTATGACGCAGGCATCACTATGAACGATGTGAACCCCGACTATGTGGTGGTAGGCGAGGGGCGCAGCTATTCGCTTGACACCCTCACGAAAGCCACAAATCTGGTGATGCAGGGGGCCAAGCTCATCGGTGCCAACTCCGATGTCTCCGGCCCCATTGAAAACGGCATCGCCCCTGCCTGCCGTGCCCTCATCGCACCTATTGAGATGGCAACGGGCAAGCAGGCCTACTTCTGCGGCAAGCCCAACCCGCTGATGATGCGGACAGGGCTGAAAAAGCTGAATTGCCACTCCGGTGAGGCGGTGATGGTCGGCGACCGCATGGATACCGATGTGATCTCCGGCCTGGAGAGCGGTATGTCCACGGTGCTGGTGCTCTCCGGCGTTTCGACGCGTGAGACCCTCAAGACCTATGCCTACCGCCCGAGCGTTGTGCTCGACGGCGTGGGCGACATCGCCGCCATGGCCCGCGCGGAGAAGAAATAAAGCCGCCGCGCTGTCAGGCTTTGGCAATGAATGATCAAAGAAGGCCGGAAACCGCTCTGGTTTCCGGCCTTCTTTCTGTCTGTTCACCGCCTGTAAGCGCGCCTTGCGGCGTGTGCAGGAGAGAAGCAGGGGGCCTTTGATCGGGGAAAAGGCCGGTCGTTTCGCCTCGCTCCGCTTACCGGCTGAACGCCCGGAAGAGGAAGGTCACGATCTGCGCTCTCGCGCAGTCATCGCCGGAGCCGAACAGCCCGCCGCCGATGCCGGTGGTGATGCCGTTCGCCGCGGCCCATGCGACCGCCTCAGCGTACCATGCGTTCGCGGGAACATCGCTGAACTCGGGCCGGCCCTCGGCCTTCGCGCCCAGCGCGCGGGCAAGGAAGGTCACGGCCTGCGCGCGGGTGCAGGTGTTGTCGGGGCTGAACCGTCCGCCGCCGACGCCGGTGGTGATGCCGTTTTCAATGGCCCATGCGACCGCTTTGGCGTAAAAGCTATTCTCGTTCACATCGCTCATGCCCGCCGTGCCCTTCGGCTCGGGTGAGCCGGCCGCGCGCCACAGGAAGGTCACGATCTGCGCGCGGGTGCAGGGCTCGTTCGGCCCGAAGAGACCGCCGCCGATGCCCATGGTGATGCCGTTCGCCACCGCCCAAGCGACCGCGTCATTGTACCACGCGGAGGGGAAAACATCGGAAAACGCGGGGCCGACCGGCCGGAAGAGGGCGGCGATCTCCACCTTGCCGGCCGGCATGATGAAGGTGAATTTGCCATCGCCCTTGTCGGTGAGCTCAAGCTGGCTACCCTTGCTGTCGGTCACGGTGAGGGTGTCCAGCTCGTAGCCCTCATCGGGCTTGACCGTGACGGTCACGCGGTCGCCCTTGCTCGCGTTTTTCGGGTTGACGCTCACGCTGCCGTTTTCGCTCTTGTCCAGCGTATCGACGGCGTAGCGTGGGCCGGAATCGTCACGGTCGGACGAGGACGAGCCGCCGGAGGACGAGCCGCCGCTGTCGGAGGGATTGCCGGGCGTGACCGGCGGCGTGGGAGGCGCAGGCGGTTGCTCCGCCTCTGCGGCCGGCCGTGCCGAGATCAGCACCGGAGCGGGCTCAGCGTCATTGCCGACACCGTCCTGCGTGGTGACCTCAGTGAGCAGGGATCGGAAGAGGTCGGGGGAATCCGGATCATCCTTGCTCAGCATACCGCTGAGGGCGAATCTGCCCTGCGGGTCGGCTGTTGTTTTGATGGCGGGGCTGTTGCCAGCACCCATGGAGACCAGCAGTCCGGGCTCGGTGACGCCGGTGACGGAATACTCGCCCGTGGTCATGTCGGCATAGACATTCTCGCTGTCGAGCGTCAGCACCGGCGCAACATCGTCCAGCGTCAGGCGCAGGTAATAGTCCGTCACATCGCGGTCCTTCTTTACAGTGAGTTTGACGCGCCCGCTGTTTTCAATGAGCTTTTTACCCTCATTGTCGGCCGTGACCGTGAAACCGGTGGAACCGTCGCCTGCGACCGTGAAGATGCCGCTGCCCGGATCGGCCGGATCGGCTTCGAACGCAAGACTGCCGTCCACGCCGCTCACGGTGAAGAGCGTACCGTCCGGAATGGCCTTCCATGTGAGCATATCATAGCCGTTGCTGCTGTTGAGCGTGACGGTGCTGTTATTCTCGCCGTAGGTCACGGTGAGGGTGGGCGCGGTGTAAGCGGGAAGCATAGTTGTGCCGGACTCCGTCGCGTCGCTGAAATAGTAGACGCTTTTTTCGGTCTCTTCCTCATAACGGAAGGATTCCACTGCGACTTTGTAGTTAGTATCCGCCGGGGACTTGTCGGGGGTGCTGCCGGTGGAGATGACTGTCGGGTTCTCCGGGCTGCCACCGACCTCGACCTCCTTTCCGCCCACCGTGGGCGCCATGCGGAGAGAAAGCTTCCCATCGGCAAGTGTTGTTGCAGCGGGATTCTTGCTGTCTGCGTCAAAGTCCGCGTTGTCCAGCACATAGGGTGCGCCCGCCTGCTTCCAGTCTCCCCTATCGTTATAGTACAGCGTCACGCGGTAGCCGTCCACAGCAGGGGTTCCGGTGGGAGCCGCCCAGCTCGCGGTCAGCGTTTCGTTGCCGGTGGCGTCGAGCGTCACACTGCCCGGCGCGTTGGGGATCGTATTGTTGGTGTAGCTGATCTTGGCGGTGGAGGTCGCGGTGTCCACCGTGACCCACGAACGCTCGTCCGGGGCGGTCGTTCCGTCGCCGTTGAAGTCGCCGGTGACCTCTTCGACCAGCACGGCGGTGACATAGTACTCGCCGCTGGGCGCGAGCGAGCCCTCAGACAGCACGGTGAAGCCGTACGAGCCACTCTCCTCGACCATATCGAGGAAGTAGTTCTCGCCCGTGCGGTCGGGTTGTGTATCGAGGTAGTAGCGCACGGCGTAGGTCCTGCCGTCGCGCGGGTTTACAATGGAGCTTGAGGCGTTATATCCGCTCAGGCTGAAGTCCAGCGTTGTGGGGCGCGCGTTGGCGCACAGAACATAGTCGAAATCGCAGTCCGCCGCAATGGTCAGGGTCTGCTCTATATTGGCGCCAAGCCCGGTGGCGATCAGCAGGCCCGTGCGGACCGTGCCATCCTCCAGCTCATCCTCGATCTCGGTGCAGTTCGCCTTGTCGGGGTTGGTAAATTCGTCTTCCGAGTTAATGCTCGGTTCGACCAGCTTTATCGCTTCCTGTCCATCCGGCGTGATGGAAAGGCTCGCTCTCAGCGTGTCCCAATCCGCGGCGTTCTTCGGGAAGATCTGGAGCAGAAGCTGATCCGCGCCGGCATGGGCCGGTGTGTTGGTGATGGTCTCGCTGTACCGCCCATCGGATCCCTGTGTGGCAAACAGGGAGATCCCCTCGTCCTCTGCGGCGGGCAGGGCGAAAAGACTGCACTCCACCACGGCAATGCCGATCTGCTCGCCGGTCTCGTCGTCGATGCAGAGGTAGGTGTCCTCCATAAACGGCGCGGCGCTGAAGGCCTGTGCGCGGTTCCCGCTGACGAACCATGCGTTTTTGTTGATCTCATCCTGCAGCGACCAGTTTTTATTGATGTTCTTCACCAGATGGAAGGCGCCGCCCACATGATCGGGCAGGATGTAGTACAGGCGCCAGTGCGTCAGTGCAAAATTGCCCTTATGGGACAGGCCGCCGTAGACGCTGAGATTGTTCCACGCGGAGGTGGCTGCCTTGGACAGGATCTGCCCGGCATTCAATCCGGCATAGGCATTCGGGTTCACATTGACGGCGGTCTGCGCGCCGAGGATGAAGTCCGCGCTGGCGCTGGCAAGCGTTTTGCCGCCGATGACGCGAAATTTCAGCTTGCCGAGCTGCTTGGGGATCATGACCCTCGCATTGACGCCGCCGCGGCTGTCGATCTGAAGGTAGGCGCTGGTGGGGCGGCTGTAATTGTCCAGCCCGCCGAACATGCTGGCCTCCACCTTGCTGTTCACCTCAAAAATCGCCTTGTCGCCCTTCGGTGCCTTGAGCTTAATGCCCATGCCGCCGCCCGCGCGCAGGCCGGTATAGTTCGTGCCGCGGTAGCTGCGCTTTTCGCCCACGAGGCGGAGATACACATTGAACGAGTCGAGAATATCCACCTTGGCGATTTTCATATTTGTTCCGGAATATTCCAGATAGCTGGGGCCGAGCGTGATATGCACCTCGCCCTCGATGACCTTCAGATAGTCTCCGATGGCCGTCAGCTTCAGGCTAATGGGCGGAATGCCGGTATGGTCGCCGTTGATGGTGTCGGCCAGGCCGTAAAAGCCGCCGCCGCCACCCTTGAGAAAGGCAGTGGGAACGGGAGGAACCAGAGGAATACCCGGCTCCACCGCCAGCGAAAAGTAGAGATTATTGGGGGCAAGGCGGCCGTTCTTCAGCCGCTTGAGCTCCAGCTCCGCCTCCGTTTCAAAGAGGTCGAAGGCATTCAGCTCCAGTGAGAACTTGTAAAGCTCCTGCCCCTTGAAGGTGTTGATCTCCGCCTCGATCTCCGCCAGCTCCAGACCAAGCAGAGAACCGGTGTCCAGCTTGCCGCTGGCCTTGATGCCGTTTTGCTTAAAGTCGGAGCCGCTTGGCCCGTAGCCCAGCGCCTCCAGCTCCAACAGCTTGTCGGGGGAGGAGTTGAGGATGAGGTCCAGCCCCATCTCGCCGGAGAGGATCAGGTCGCCGTTGGGCTTGAGCTGCGCCTTGTCGATCTTGCTGGTGACCTGCGGAATATCGATGAACACGAGGACGGCGTTATCCTCCGGATTCATATTGAGGGTCAGAATATTTCCATCGAACGCCAGTCCGGCGGCCGGACCGGTGGGATTTGCCGCGCTGAAGAGCATGAAGCGCGGCGTGGAGTACTGCACCGAGGGGGTGGCGTCAAAGCCGGAGAACAGTCCGCTTTCGTTCAGCCGAACGCGGAAGTGACCGCTTGACCACGCCGCGGTGATGGTGGGGGTCAGGGCCGCCTTTTTCTCGGTGAACTCATAGAATGTTCCGCTCTCGTCGGTTTTCATCTCGAAGCTGCCGCGCAGGGTGTAGAGGGGTGCGCCGTATATGGCCTTGAGCACGGCCTCCTGAGTGGAACCAAGGATGGGCGCGGCCAGTACGCCTCCCGGGGTCCGGTAAAGGCCCAGGCGGTCAGCGTTCTGCGGGACGGTGACCTTGTCCGGGTCGGAGGAACCGCCTTCCCCGCCGCCCCCGGCCTCGGCCTCGGCTTTGGTGGAGACCGCGCGGAAGCCCCAGGCGTGCAGGGTGCTCAAGGTGCCGCTGCCGTAATCGCCGCCGCCGAGCGTCCGCGTATAGCCCTCAGTGATCAGGCGGTCGGCAGCGGCATCGTAGGTCATGTACAGCGTCGGCGGTATGTCGTTTATGGTTCTGATGAGGTCGTGGTCGGCCAGCACAAAGGGATTGTCCACACCATAGCTGTCGGAGAAGACCTCGGTGATCACGCGGCTGCCGCTGCTGTCATCAAGCCGGGTGCGGCCGAGGCCCGCGGTGATGTCGGTGCTCCTGATGATGGCGCTCGCACCTCGCCTGCTTTGGCTGAGCTTGACATGCGCCGCAGCCGCTGCCTTGGCGTGTCCCATGCGGGAAAAGCCGTGATAGTCCTGGAAATAGCGGAGGCTGTATTCCGGGGAGTTATCCAGCGCCATGCCCAAGCCCCACGATGCCTGCGCGACCAGCGCAAAGGTCTTGCCGTCGGGAGCGTCCTGCGCGGAGGAGGCCAGGCCGCGCGTTTTGCCGGGGCCGAGCTCCACAAAGTAGTAGGTGATATAGCATAGCGGTTGCGGGTCCGATTCGCCGTAGCCGCTGAAATGGCAGCGCACGACCAGCGAATTGCTGCTCGGCACGAGATTATCGTCTGCGATGCCCAGATACTGGGGATCGCGGGGGTCAACGACCTCCATCTTCTCCAGCTTCAGGCTCTTTTGAGAGCTGTCGGTCTGAAGCGTGAAGCGCGCCTGCTCGTACACGCCGGCGCGGACAGAGTCCATCATGGGGGTATAGCCGCGGTCGGAGGTGGTCACGGACTTGCCCGCGTGGGGGCCGTCCACCGCCAAAAAGAACACGAGCTTGCCGTTGTTCATTTTGAAGGAATAGATCTGTGAGCCGTCGTCCACGCCCTCCTTTTTGATGGTGGCGGGCGCGGCCTTTGACATCAGCCGGCCGGTCGGATCGCTCAGCCCGCCGAGATAGGCATACGCCTGTGTGGGCAGCAGCGAAAGCGCCATGACCAGCACGAGCAACAGAGAAAATAGTCGTTTTTTCATTGGGTCTCTCCCTTCATTTATCCGTTGGTTTGCAGTAAATCATACTGTGGACAGTATAGCAGAAGGGCGGGGGAGGCCGCATCACCCGTTCGGGTAGTATTTTGCTTTATCGCAGCATTTCGATGAGATGGCTGCGGCGGTCGATGTTCATCTTCTGAAAGGCGTTTTTCAGGTGGTGCTTGACGGTGTTTTCCGAAATATGCAGCATTTTGGCGATCTCGCTGTTGTGCATTCCGTGCGCGGCCAGCTCCGCGACCTCGCGCTCGCGGCCGGTGAGGCTCTCCTTGAGCTCCGGCACATCGTCCAGCATGGCGAAGATGCGGCTCTCGTCGGCGCGGGTGTAGTGGATGCCAAGCGCCTTGATCTCGCGGATCGCCTGCGCGTGCGCGGCGGCGATGGACGGCATCAGAAAGAGGACCTGAAAATACTTGCGGAAGCAGGCGAGGAAGGAGTAATTTCTGTCCTGCTCGGCAATGGTGAGCGAGCGGTCGAGCCATTCCGCCGCCTTTCCGAGCCGCCCGATCGCCAGATAGCAGAGCGACAGCCCGCAGTACATGAAATTCCGCGCGGCGGCAGAGGTGAGCCGCGGATCCAGCTCCAGCGAGGCCTCCACCGAGGCGATGGCCCGCTTGTACTCCTTTTTCAGCAAAAGGTCGGTGATGCGGCAGGTCTTGATCATAAAGTTGGTGAAGGTCAGATCGGACAGCGCGTCCGCGTCGCCCCGCGTCCAGAGCGCGGAGCGCCCCGTTTCCATCATCAGGCCGAGAAGATAGCCGCGCACGGTTTCCGTCATATAGATGCCGAGGCTCGTTC
>CAKTGD010000080.1 GCA_934561335.1 uncultured Oscillospiraceae bacterium | reverse complement strand
ACTGTCTGGTGGAACAATAAAATTCATGTAATCAAGGACAAGGAAATGTTTATCAACCTAACAGAAGGGATTTTCTTTCAGGAAGATTTACAAACAAAGTAAATCGATCCCAGTTTGTTGAGCCAATGATGAAAGGCGGGAGCATCGGTTCAGATGTTCCCGCCTTTGTTATGCCTTATTCACTTGTTCGGTCTGCTGCGCGCTGATGGACAGCGTGTTTTCGATCTGCGGGCAGCGACTTCTTTCGCTCACTGTCGGCTCCGGCCTTATCCGCCATGTGGCACAGGACTGCATTCATTCACAAAATCTTAAATAACTGTAAGGGGGCGCAGCCTTGACGGGTAGGCGGCACTGATGTATAATAAACTGATTTAATATGTGTATGGAGGACTAGGGGTTATGTGGATCGCGGACGGCTGGCAGGACTATGAATTGCTCTCCTGCGGCGGCGGAGAAAAATTGGAGCGTTGGGGCCGGCAGATACTGGTGCGGCCTGACCCGCAGGCTATTTGGGAGGCGGACAAGCGCTCGAAGCTGTGGCGGCAGGCTAATGCCCGTTACAGCCGCAGTGCCACCGGCGGCGGCCACTGGGAGAAAAACGACCTCCCGCAAAGCTGGCCCATTCGCTATAAGGAGCTGAGCTTTCAGGTCAAGCCTATGAACTTCAAACACACCGGCCTTTTTCCGGAGCAGGCTGCCAACTGGGATTTTGCCATGGATGCCATTCGCCGTGCCGGTCGCCCCATCCGTGTGCTGAACCTCTTTGCCTATACCGGCGGCGCCACCGTGGCCTGCGCCAAAGCGGGGGCCAGCGTCTGCCATGTGGATGCGGCCAAGGGGATGGTAGCTTGGGCGAAGGAGAATGCAAAGCTCTCCGGCCTTGCCGATGCGCCGATCCGCTGGATCGTGGATGACTGTGCCAAGTTTGTGGAGCGGGAGATCCGCCGCGGCAAGACCTACGACGCCATCATCATGGACCCGCCCAGCTATGGCCGCGGTCCTTCCGGCGAGGTCTGGAAGCTGGAGGATAACCTCTACCCCTTTGTGAAGCTGTGCATGCAGGTGCTGTCGGACAAGCCGCTGTTTGTTATCATCAACAGCTATACCACAGGGCTTGCTCCGTCGGTGCTGGGCTATATTCTGCATCTGCTGGCCTGCCAGCGCTTTGGCGGCAGGGTCATGTGGGATGAGTTGGGGCTTCCCTGCACGGAATCCGGTATGGCGCTGCCCTGCGGCGCCACAGGACGCTGGGTCAGCGAATAACAGACCGTCCCTGTTGATTGACGGGAAAGGAAACGATAGATACTATGTCAACTATGCTGCAAACGGAACATCTCTTCTTTACCTATCCGGAAGAGGAGGGATTGAGCGCCCCCACGCCGGCGCTGGAAGATGTATCGCTGTCTATTGAAAAAGGCAGCTTTGTAGTGGTGCTGGGCCATAATGGCAGCGGCAAGTCCACGCTTGCCAAGCACATGAATGCGGTGCTGCTGCCCAGCGGCGGCGCGGTATATGTAGCGGGTATGAACACCGGTGATGAGGCGGCGCTGCTGGAGATCCGCCGCCGCGTCGGCATGGTATTCCAGAACCCGGATAACCAGATCGTGGCCAATGTGGTGGAGGAGGATGTGGCCTTTGCCCCGGAGAATCTGGGCGTTCCCACCGAGGAGATCCGCCGCCGCGTGGACGATGCGCTGGCTGCGGTGGGCATGTCGGAATTTGCCCGCCATGCGCCCCATCTGCTCTCCGGCGGACAAAAGCAGCGTGTGGCCATCGCGGGCGTTATCGCTATGGCGCCCGAGTGCATCGTTCTGGATGAGGCCACCGCCATGCTGGACCCCTCCGGACGGCGCGAGGTGCTCTCCGCCGTTCACACGCTGAACAGGGAGCGGGGTATTACGGTGGTGCTCATTACCCATCACATGGATGAAGCGCTGGAAGCAGACCGCCTTATTGTGATGAATGATGGCCGCGTGGCCATGGACGGTACGCCCAAAGAGGTGTTCGTCCAGGTGGAAAAGCTGCGCGATATGGGGCTGGCGGCGCCTGATACGGTGGAGCTGCTGTACGACCTGCGCTGCGGCGGCATGCACGTGCCGCTGGATGCCCTGACGGTGGAGGCCTGTGCCGACGCCATCTGTAAAGCCCTTTAAAATGTGCTGAACATGCCAAAAAGTCTGGCGGCGCCGTGAGCGCGAAGCCTTTTAATCGGAGTTTTTCAGCCAAAATTGATGAAACGAGGAAACCACACATTGGAACCCATTATTCGTGTTGATCATCTGACCCATACTTACAGCGCCGGAACACCGTTCCAGCGCAGTGCTGTCAAGGATATGTCGCTGGACATTTACCGCGGCGAGTTTTTGGGTATTATTGGACATACCGGCAGCGGTAAATCTACGCTGATCCAGCATCTCAACGGGCTTTTAAAACCCACCGGAGGCCATATTTTCCTCAATGGGCAGGATATCTGGGCGGATCCGAAGAAAATCCGGCAGGTGCGTTTTCAGGTGGGACTGGTCTTTCAGTATCCCGAGTACCAGCTTTTTGAGGAAACGGTGTATAGGGACGTAGCCTTTGGCCCCAAAAACATGGGCCTTTCCGAGGAGGAGATCGACCGACGCGTGCGCGGCTCGATCCGCGCTGTGGGACTGGGCGATGATGTGCTGGAGAAATCACCCTTTGCCCTGTCCGGCGGACAGAAGCGCCGTGTGGCCATTGCCGGCGTAATGGCGATGGAGCCGGAGGTGCTGATTCTGGATGAGCCGACAGCCGGCCTTGACCCCCGCGGCTGCGATGATATTCTGGCACTGCTGCGGGCGTACCATGACCAGCGCGGCAGCACGGTGGTGCTGGTCAGCCACAGCATGGAGGAAATTGCCTGCAATGCCCAGCGCATCATTGTGCTCAGCGGTGGCGGTGTCTACTTGCAGGGAGCGCCCAGCGAGGTTTTTGCCCATGCCCGTCAGCTGGAGGCTGTGGGACTGGATGTGCCGCAGGTGACCAAGATCGCCCACGCCCTGCATGAAAAGGGTGTGGCCGTTGATCCGGCAATCTATACGGTGGAGGCGCTGCAAAAGCAGCTTCTTGCCCTGAAAGGAGGGCGCGCCGTATGCTGAAGGATATTACGCTTGGCCAGTATTTCCCCGGAAACACCCTGATCCACCGTCTGGATCCCCGCACTAAGCTGCTGTGTGTGATCCTGTATATTGTGGCACTGTTCAACGCCAAGAGCGTATTGACCTATGGGATTATGATCGTGGTGCTCAGCTGCTGCATTCTTATATCCCGCGTCCACTACAAGGCGCTGACCAAGGGACTCAAGCCGATCTATATCATAGTGGCGTTTACCGCCGTCATGAACCTGTTTTTTACCGGCGGAACGCCGGTGGCGGATGTGTGGCTGCTGCGCCATATTACCTTTGAGGGTATTCGCAGCGCCATCGCCATGGTGCTGCGGATCATCATGCTGATCATGGGAACCTTCCTGATGACCTATACCACCAGCCCCATCAGCCTGACGGATGGCCTGGAGCATCTGCTCTCACCGCTGAAAAAGCTGAAAATGCCGATCCATGAGCTGTCCATGATGATGTCCATCGCCCTGCGCTTTATCCCTACCCTGATTGAGGAGACGGATAAGATCATGTCGGCACAAAAGGCGCGCGGCGCGGATTTCGAAAGCGGAAATGTGTTCCAGCGGGCTAAGGCGCTGGTGCCCATTCTGGTGCCGCTGTTTATCAGCGCCTTCCGCCGGGCTGACGAGTTGGCCACCGCGATGGAGTGCCGCTGCTACCATGGCGGAGAGGGCCGCACCGCACTTTATGTGCTGCGGTATAAAACCGCCGACTATCTGGCGCTTATCGGATTTGTGTTGCTGGCCGCCGCCCTTATTACGCTGAAGCATCTGGGCCTGTAAAAAAGCGGCGGGTGTGGTGAAAGCCTACATGGAAGCGGGCGCTTTTCCACCCAACAGCCGCCCCATGGATAGGGATGCGCGGCGGATAGCTATTCCCATTAAGCCCATTAAGGAGAACCTATGCGTAATATTGCCCTGACATTGATGTATAACGGCAGCGCCTACCATGGTTGGCAGGTGCAGAAAACGGAGACCTCCGTGGCGCAGACACTGGAGAGGGGTCTCAGTATGGTCTGCGGCCATAGCGTCAAGCTGACCGGGTGCGGCCGCACGGATGCGGGCGTGCATGCCGAGCATTATGTGGCCAATTTCCGCACGGACTCCCGCATTCCGCTGGACCGGCTGCCCTTTGCCGTCAACACGCATATTCCCGAGGACATTGCTGTTAAGGCTGCCTTTGAGGTAGACGATACCTTCAATGCCATTGGGTCGTGCATCAAAAAAGAATATACCTATCGAATTTACAATTCCCGCATCAAGAATCCCTTCTATGTGAACCGGGCGTACTTCTATCCCAAGAAGCTGGATGAAGCGGTGATGGATCACGCTGCACGGATGTTTGAGGGGACCCATGATTTTGCTGCTGTTCGCTCTGTGGGCACCAATGTCCGCAGCACGGTGCGCACGATTTACTATTGCCGTGTGACCCGCAATGGCGAGCTGCTGGAGCTGAAGGTATGCGCCAACGGCTTTCTGTATAATATGGTACGGGCCATCACCGGCACTGTGCTGTACGCCGCCGAGGGGAAGCTGGCGCCGGAGGATATCCCGGTGATTCTGGACAGCGGCAACCGCACGCTGGCGGGGCCCACCGCGCCGCCGGGCGGCCTGTACCTGACACGGATCTGGTACAACGATGAACGTCTGGAGCGCTGAGACGCTGCCATCCTGCAAGGGGGGGAGACCATGAAAAAAGATACCCGGACACTGTATGATCTCCCACCCGGAGATGTACAGGAGGAAAGGCCGCGCCGCGTACAAAAGCGCCGCCGGCCCCGAAAATGGCTGTGGCTGACGCTGACGGTACTGCTGGTGCTGGGCGTTGTGACCGCGGCGCTCCTGTGGGACGCCAACAGCTTTGACGGCCTGCGCCGCAGCATCATCTATGCCCGGGCGGAAAAGGACGAAACCGGCTGTGCCAAGCTTTACTGCTACGAAAACGATGCCACCAGCCGTTTCGCGGCGCTGGAGGGCAGCCTGATTACGGTGGCCGCCAACCAGATTCGCGTACTGGATGAGCGCAGCAGCGTTCTGTATCAGGCCGGCGTGCGCTTTTTAAGCCCGGATCTGGCTACCGGCGGGGATGTTGCCGCCGCCTATGACATCGGCGGCACAACGCTGTATGTTCTGGACAGTAAGGGCCTGCGCTGGCAGAAAGAGGTGGAGGGCGATCTTATTGCCGTGACAGTCAACCTCCATGGTTATGTGACGGCCACCTATAATAAAAGCGGCGCCAAGGCGGCTGTCACCGTCTGGGACAGAGACGGATCGCCGGTCTTTACGTTCCTCTCCTCCGAGCGCTTTGTGATGACGGCTGCGCTGAGCCGCGATGACCGCACGCTGGCGGCCGTCACGATGGGACAGGAGGATGGAAAATTCCAGAGCTTTCTGGTGCTGTACCGCACCAACAGTGATCAGGCCGTGGCGACCACTGCCGTAGATGGCGGCGTTGTGTATACGCTGGAGAGTATGAACAAAGGCTTTTGCGCCGTCACGGAGCAGTCGCTCTGCATGCTGGATGACAGTGGCCGGATCAAGGCCGGTTATTCCTATGGCGGCCAGTTCGTGCACCGCTGCGTGGTCAGCGACGGCGGCTGGGCGGCGGTGCTGCTGAGCCGGTACAAAACCGGCGGCTATGCCAGCCTCATCACGGTGGACGGCGACGGCAATGAGCTGGGCGGCTGCGATATAGACGGTGAGGTGCTGGATATTTCCGCGGCAGGCCGCTATGTGGCGGTGCTGCTGAGCGACCGGTTGACGATCTATGATAAATACATGACGGAGGTGGCCACGCTGCCGGATGTCAGCGAGGCACGCGCCATTCTCATGCGCAGCGACGGCAGCGCGGTAATGGCAGGTGCTTCCGGGGCATCGCTGTATCTGCCGTAAGGCGGAAAGGAAACGCTATGAGCATATCTTTCGCATTTGATATCGCCATTGTGGCGATCCTGCTGCTGTGCCTGACCATTGGCGGCAGGCGGGGTTTTATCCGCAGCCTGTTGGGCGTGGTAATCCTGGTGGTTTCACTGTTGGGCAGCAGCATTGTGGCCAATGTGCTGGCTGACCCTGTAACGGAATGGGCAACGCCCCGCGTTGAGCAATACATGTTGAACCGCCTGACCAACGGCCACAGTCAGGAAGCCATCAGTGCCGCTGCCGCGTCCGACAGTGCGGCGCTGGGGCAGATCGTGGATTTTGACGCCATCACAGGCATTGCGAAAAAGGCCATGGACAGCGCGGTGGAGGCCGGGAAGAATTTATTGGAGGGCGCTGTTGCAGGCATGATTCGGTCTCTGGTGTATGCGGTGTTGTTTGTGCTGTCGTTTCTGCTGCTGACACTGCTGCTGCGAGTGATCACCAGCCCGCTGCATCTGGCTGCCCGCGCACCGGTACTGGGTACGCTGAACCGGCTGGCAGGCGCAGCGCTGGGGTTCTGCCTTGGCGTGCTGGCCATGTTTGCCGCCGCCAGCGTTCTGGAATGGGCGGGGCTTGTGCCCACTGCCACAGTGCGCGACACATACCTATTAAAATATTTTATGCAGCACAGTCCCATGGACCTGATTGCCATGCTGTAGTGGGGATTACCCGGTTGATCGCTGCGGCAGTGCAAATTATTCTGAAAATGCAAATCCTGCCGGCCACAAAATCAAAAGGTTTCGTACCGGCTTCTATTGGAGGAACCATATGCAGCCTACTCTTTGTTCAAGATGTAAGAAAAATGTGGCGGTGGTGTTTATCTCCCGCCTGAATGAGAAAAATGAACAGGTCAACGAGGGCCTGTGCCTGAAATGCGCCGCCCAGCTGGGCCTGCCTCAGGTGGATGAGATGATGAAGCGCATGGGCATTACGCCGGAGGATCTGGACAACATTTCCAATGAAATGATGCAGGCTTTCGGCGGCGCCGAGGAGCTGCCGGAGAGCGATGAGGGCGGCGAGGACGATGAGGAAAGCGGCAAGACTGCCACCTTTCCCTTTCTCAACCGCCTGTTCGGCAACAATAATCCGTCTCAGCCGTCCCAGAGCGAGGACGGCGGCTCTGCCTCTGCGCAGACAGGCAGAAAGACAGAAAAAAAGAGAAAGTTCTTGGATAACTACTGTATCAATCTGAGCCAGCGTGCCCGTCAGGGCAAGCTGGACGCCGTGATCGGACGTCAGGAAGAGATCGAGCGGGTGGTGCAGATCCTGAACCGCCGCCAGAAGAACAACCCCTGCCTGATCGGTGAGCCGGGCGTTGGCAAGACTGCCATTGCCGAGGGATTGGCCCAGCGTATCGCCGCCGGGGAGGTGCCCTTCAAGCTGCGGGAAAAGGAGGTCTATCTTCTGGATCTTACCGCATTGGT
>CAKTGD010000079.1 GCA_934561335.1 uncultured Oscillospiraceae bacterium | reverse complement strand
GTGTCAAGTTTATTGTAAAGCCTGTCATGACCACAAAAGAGGCCATGCTGGCGGTGTCGCCGGGAAAGCGGGCCGTTCAGTCCGTGATATGCGGCGTAATAATCGGCTTTATCTGCGGCTTTGTGGGCGCCGGCGGCGGTATGATGATGCTGCTGATTCTGACCTCGGTGCTGGGATATGAGCTGAAAACCGCCGTTGGTACCAGCGTGTTTATCATGGCCTTTACCGCGCTGACGGGTGCAATTTCCCACTTCACCATCGGCGGTGCGCCGGACTGGACAGTGTTCGCGCTGTGCGTTGTGTTTACCCTGATATGGGCGCAAATCGCCGCCGTTTTCGCCAACAAGGCCTCTGCCAGAACGTTAAACCGCATTACCGGCGTAATTCTGGTAATTCTCGGCATCGCTGTTATGCTCTTTCAACTGCTGACATGAGCAGCCTGCAAAACGTGAAAATTCTTCTTTGGAATAGATAAAAAGCAGCGCTTGGGGCGCTGCTTTTTATCTTCAGTCTATCCAAATCTCGGCCACGGAATAGATGGCCGCCTTACCGCTTCGCGTGTCTGCACAGGTTTACTTCCCCGGCGGTGGTAAACCGGCAAAGACGGTACTTCTCGCCCTTCCTGACCATCATGCTCTGTCTTCTGTTCCGCCGCACAAGTGCGGCATTTCTATCTTTCGGGCTGCAACGTGCCGCAGGCACTGCTCGCTCTTGCAAATCCACGCTCTTCATGGCATAATGATGCGAGAAAGGATGATGCATCATGAAAAAAATCGCTGTAATCACCGGCGCTTCCAGTGGTATGGGCAAGCGCTTTGCCGAAACCGTAGATCAATACGGCGTCTTTGACGAGGTGTGGGTCATTGCCCGCCAGCAGGATAAGCTTGAGGCGCTGCGCGCTGCGGTTCCCTTCCCGATTCGTGTACTGCCTTTAGATCTGACGGATCGCGCCAGCTTTGACAGCTATAAGACCGCGCTGGCAGAGGAGCCGATTCAGGTGGGCCTTCTGATGAATTGCAGCGGCTATGGTAAGTTTGCCGCCGTGCTGGATACGCCGCTGGAGGTCAATTTGAACATGACCGACCTGAATTGTCAGGCAGTGGTGGCCATGTGTCAGCTGACAGCCCCTTACATGCCCCACGGCAGCCAGATCATCAATATTGCGTCCGTGGCCGCTTTTCAGCCTATCCCCTATATTGACATCTACGGCGCGACGAAAGCCTTTGTTCTCAGCTTCAGCCGGGCACTGAACCGGGAGCTGCGCAGCCGGGGCATCAGCGTGATGGCGGTGTGTCCCTTCTGGACAAAAACCGCGTTCTTCCAGCGGGCCATCTCCTCCGGCAGTGAGGCAGTGGTCAAGAAATATACCGCCATGTACGATCCTGATGATATTGTGCGCCGCACATGGCGGGATGCCAAACGGGGCCGCGACGTGTGCAAATATGGCTTTGTTGCCAGAACGCAGGCGGCGCTGACGAAGATCCTGCCCCACAGTGTGGTTATGGATGTGTGGATGAGGCAGCAGAGCCTGAAGTAATCACCCGGCTTTTCTCCACAGCAGGCGATTATTCTCAAAACAGACCTCCAGCCGGCCGGTATCCTTCAGCCACGCCAGATATGACTTCACCGTGCTGCCCACCAGCGCATACTGCTCAAAGGTCAGCGTCAGGCCATAGCCGTCAAACAGCTTCTTCAGCAGCTCTTCAAACATCATGGGTTCCGCGCATAGCGACACCACATGCTCGGCAATCTCCAACACCTTGTCGATGTTATATTGCGCCAGCGGCGCGATATTCTCCGTTACGTCTGCGTGAGCGGGAACGAAAGCGGCAGCCTGCATGGTCTTAACCTTCTCCAGTGTGTCCAGATAGGCAGCCACATCGTAAATAAAGCCGATCTGGTACTTGTCCAGCGTCTCACGGCTGGACAGGCAATCCGCCAGATATACCACGCCGTCTGGGCTGCGGAATCCCGTCATGTGGAAGAAATGGCCCGGCAATTGCAGCAATTCGAAGCCCTCGGGCAGCACATCAGCCGTCAGTTCCTCCGCGTCGCTCTCCTGTGCCATCAGAAACTTATGGCGCAGCTCCTTCGGGGGAAAGCCGCCGTACAGAAAGGCCGGCTCCAGCACCGGATGGCAGGTAATGTCACGCTCGATGCCCTGCGCGTAGATCTTGCATTTCGTCTGCCCCTGTAAATATCGGTTGCCGCCGATGTGGTCGGCATTGGAATGGGTGTTGTAGATGGCGGTCAGATGCCAGCCGTTGGCGTCCAGCAGCTGCCGTATCTTGCGGCCTGCGTCCTTGTCGTTGCCACTGTCAATCAGGCATACATCGGCTTCGTTCAGCCGGACAAGCCCTATTTTAGAAGGACTCTGGATATAATAGCTGTTTCCTGTGATGAGATTCAGTTCGTACATGCCGGCACCTCTTTTTATCAGATTTCTCACCTATATTTATAGCGCAGCAAAAAACGCTTGTCAATGAAAACGCCCGATCCGGTGTGCCGGATCGGGCGTTTTCCGCAGGGAAACTACAAAAGGAAGCAATCTTCGCCTACTTCTTGGACAGTGCGCCCTCCTTGCACATAGCGACCACCATACCGCTCAGGGCAAACAGGGCGATGGCGTTGGGAATTACCATCAGGTTATTGAACATATCCGTCAGCTCCCACACCAGATCATTGCTGGCCAGCGTACCGATAAACACAAACACCAGCGCGATAAGGCTGTATACTACCGTGCAGCGGCGGGAATTCTTTTGGCCGAACAGGTAATTGGCGTTGATCTTACCGAACAGATTCCAGCTGAGCACCGTGGAAAAAGCGAAGAAGAACAGGCATACCGCCACAAACATGGCGCCCAGCTTCTCACCGAATACAGTACCAAAGGCGGTCTGGGCCAGATTTGCCTTATTCAGCGCGGTGCTGGCAGCGGCCGCGCCGCAGTCGGCCAGAGGGCCGTCGGCGGTATACAGGGTGGAGATGATCACCAGTGCGTTAAGGGTCAGCACCACAAAGGTATCAATGAACACACCGATCATGGCCACCACACCCTGATCGTGGGGATGGGCCACATTGGCCTGCGCGTGGGCGTGGGGGGTAGAGCCCATACCGGCCTCATTGGAAAACAGGCCGCGCTTGGCGCCCTGACTGACCGCGGTCTTGATGGCGTAGCCAAAACCGCCGCCGATGATGGCCTGAGGCTGGAAGGCATACCGGAAGATCATGGCAAACGTGGCGGGAATATAGGTAATGCGAGCCGCCAGAACGACCAGACCGCCCAGCAGGAAGATGCAGGCCATGATGGGAACGATCTTCTCCGTAACGGCTGCCAGACGCTGCACGCCGCCCAGAAAGATAACGGCGCAGATGACGACCAGAATCACACCGGATACCCATGTGGGAACCCCGAAGGCGGTATTCATAGTAGAGCCAATGGAGTTGGACTGTACCATGCAGCCCATAAAGCCCAGTGCCAGCACGATGGCCACGGCAAAGAAGGCCGCCAGGAACTTACCGAATCCGCCTTTGAACGCGGTGGTAATGTAATAGACGGGGCCGCCGCGAACCGTGCCGTCAGCATCGACAACACGGGTCTTTTGGGCCAGCGTCGCCTCAGCGTAAATGGTGGCCATGCCGAAGAAGGCAATGACCCACATCCAGAAGATAGCGCCGGGGCCGCCGGTCAGGATTGCGCCGGAAGCACCCACGATATTGCCCGTCCCCACCTGCGCGGCAATAGCTGTTGCCAGCGCCTGAAAAGAGCTCATACCGGAATCATGGCGGCGTCCCCTCAGCGTCAGATTGCCGAACACCTTGCGCATTCCCTCGCCAAAGCAGCGCACCTGCACAAAGCGAGTCCTGATGGAGTACCACAGGCCTACGCCGATCAGCAGGAACACCAAAATATAGCTGCTGAGATACTCGTTGATTTTGCACACGACGGGAAACAGTACGGATTCAATGGCTTGCATGTTGTTCTTCTCCTTTTGCATACAAAAAATAGAGCCGCTGCATGGCAGCGACTCCGGAGAAACAAGATCGACAAAATGTCTTTCTCTGTCCTTTTGCCTGAGAGATTCAGCGCTTTCGCGCCTTACACCTTCGGCACCCAATTCAATGGGATTCTCCAGAGTCCCCTCCCCTTTCAGTTTTCCGCCGGAATTCTGAAAAGTTCATCGGGCGCTGTTCAATTGATGAAGGGAGTATAGCACAGGCGCGCTTTAATTGCAAGCCTTTTTTCCGTTTTTACGAAAAGAGCCCTTTCCGATGCTTTTTGCCATTCTCCTATTTTCGCAGCCAATCCGGGCGGGAACGGCTGTGGGCGCCGGATACCAATCCCATAGCGGCAAAAATCGTAACAATCGACGTGCCGCCATAGCTGAAAAACGGAAGCGTCAAGCCGATAACCGGCATTACAAACAGGCACATGCCTACATTGGCCAGAATCTGAAACAGCAGCATACCCACCACTCCCACGCAGATGTAGCAATCCATCTTGCTTCGTGTGTTGCGGGCCACATAGATGCACCGCAGGATAATGGCTGCCAGAATTGCCAGTGCCAGAACGCAGCCCACCATTCCCAGCTCTTCACCGATCACAGAAAAAATAAAATCCGTGTGGCGATTGGGCAGACTGGCGCTTTCGCTGCTCTGGGTCTGTATCCCGTGAAACAGACCCATCCCCGTCAATTTGCCGCCGCCCAGCGTCATCAGGCTGCGCGTCTGGTGCCAGCCCACATTCAGCGGCTGATAGCTGTGGTCTAAAACAACAATGAATCGATCCTTCATATAGCCCTTGATCACATCCTCCTCCCAGAGAATGTAGAAGGCCAATACGGCGCTGATTCCGCCAATCACAAACCAGCGGGTCGCCACACCCGCCACAAAGCACATGCAGACAAATATGAATACAAACACCAGCCCGCTGCCCATATCAGAGGAGATTTTGTAGTAAAGGCCAAAGATTATCAGCAGGTGTGCGCCTAAAAACAGCACATCCGGTATCTTTTGCAGCGTGCGGTTTTCCTGAAGCCATACCAGCTGCCATGCCAGCACCAGAATAAAGGTCAGCTTTACGACCTCGGACGGCTGCACCATCACCGGCAGAAGCGGGAACTTCAGCCATGCCAGATTGCCCGTGTCGCCGGCACGGCCCAGAGGGCTTTTCAGCAGCAGGATAAACCCGACGCCAAAGACCGTCAGCCACAGCCAACCCTTTTTCCGCATCAGCTCCTCAATATCCAGCATGGAAAACAGCAGGTACAGCACAATCCCGATCAACACGCCTGCGCCCTGTACGACCACAAGCCGCAGCGTATTCATATAGCGGGTAGCGGAATAGATCATCAGCAGGCCGTATGCCGTAGCCGCACAGCAAAGCGCCAGCAGGACAAGGTCTGCCTGCCGAAAAATATCCCGCAAAAATTCCCGCGCTCGCTGCATGTATGCTTCCTCCATGGTCGTTGCTCCGGGGCATGCCGCTCCGGTCGGCTATCAATTCATTGTATCACAGGAACTTTTCGGTGTAAACCGTCCCTACCCTCTTTTCTTTTTGAATTTTTTGTGCTAGAATAAATTGATCATCCAAAATGGAATTTTATGTTTATTCTGCTCCGAAAGGACGTCTCACATGCAATATTTTTCCCACAGTGTCGCCGATACCGAGGCCTTTGGCTATCAGTTGGCACAAAATCTTCGTCCCAACACGGTGGTCGCCTGCCACGGCGGCCTCGGAATGGGCAAAACCGCTCTGACCCGTGGAATCGCCCGCGGTCTTGGCTATACAGGGCGGGTCACTTCCCCCACGTTCACGATCGTCAACGAATATCTTGGCAAAACGCCTGTTTTCCACTTTGATATGTACCGTTTGGACAGCAGCGATGCGCTGTTTGATATCGGCTGGGAGGATTATCTGGAGCGGGGCGGCATTTGCATCGTGGAGTGGAGCGAAAATGTGGCGGACGCTATACCGCCTGACGCCGTATCCGTAACCATTGAACGCGGCAGCGGCGATGAAGAGCGCATCATTACAGTGACAGGAGGCGGTATCGCGTGAAAATCTTAGCTTTGGAGACATCGGCCAAGGCCGTATCCGCCGCTGTGGTAGAGGATCATACCGTGCTTGCCAGTGCTTACCAGAATCGCGGGTTGACCCACAGCGTCACGCTGATGCCCATGGTAGAAACCATGCTGCAAAATGCCGGTATGACCGCGCATGATATGGAGCTTATTGCCGTGGCGGCCGGTCCGGGCAGCTTTACCGGTCTGCGCATCGGTATATCGGCGGCAAAGGGTCTGGCCTGGGCGCTGGAGCTCCCCTGCTGCGGCGTTTCCACGCTGGCGGCCATGGCGGAAAATGTAACCGCGTTTGAAGGCACGGTGATCTGCGCCATGGATGCGCGCCGCCAGCAGATTTACAATGCCGTTTTTGATTGTCGCGGCGGATGCCTGGCGCGTCGGTGCGAGGATCGGGCCATCGCCCTGGAGGTACTGGCACAGGAGTTGGCACAAGACTCGGGCGAAAAAATAGTGGTTGGCGATGGCGCACAGCTATGCTATACTTACCTCTCGGAGCAGGGCATCCTCTGTCGTATGGCGCCGGCAGGCTGCCTGTACCAGCGCGCCTCCGGTGTCGGCTTTGCGGCGCAGCGGATAGCAGCGCAAGGCGGTGCGGTTGCACCTCAGGAGCTGCGTCCGGTCTATCTTCGGCTCAGTCAGGCTGAGCGCGAACGTCTGGCAAAGGGGCTTCCCATCACCGTGGAGCAGCAATAATAGCAAAAAAAGATTTAAATATAACGGAGGAAAAAGCTATGTTCAGTGAAAAAGTACACATTATGGATCACCCTCTGGTGGCTCACAAGCTGACCATCATGCGCAGCAAAGGCACCAGTGTCAAGGATTTCCGCGAGTTGGTATCCGAGATTGGTATGCTGATCACATATGAGGCCACCCGTGATTTGCCGCTGACCACCAAGCATATCGAAACCCCCATCTGTGAGATGGAGGCTCCCACGCTGGCAGGCAGAAAATTTGTGGTGGTTCCGATCCTCCGTGCCGGTCTGGGGCTGGTAGACGGCGTGCTGCGTATGGTGCCCTCCGCCCGTGTGGGGCATATCGGTATGTACCGCGATGAGGAGACGCTGGAGCCCCACCCTTACTTCTGCAAAATGCCCAAGGATGTGGCCGAGCGTGATGTGCTGATCGTGGATCCCATGCTGGCCACCGGCGGCTCTGCTGCCGAGGCGATCGGTGAAATGAAAAAATTTGGCTGCAAGCACATCAAACTGATGGTGCTGGTGGCTGCTCCCGAGGGAATTGAGCATATTCAGAAACTGTATCCTGATGTGGACATCTATGCCGGTGCCGTGGACAAGTGCCTTAACGAGAATGGTTACATTGTACCCGGTCTGGGTGATGCGGGCGACCGTATTTTTGGCACAAAATAACGCAAAAGTCAAGAGTAAAAGCAGAAAAAACTAAAATATTTTTTCAGAAGGCTTCAAGCGGCTTCGGCGACGTATC
>CAKTGD010000078.1 GCA_934561335.1 uncultured Oscillospiraceae bacterium | reverse complement strand
TGTTTCCCCAGCTGATCGCCGGTCCCATCGTCCAGTACAAAACGGTGGAGCACGAGCTGATGTACCGCCGGGAGAGCGTGTTCGAGGCCAGCCGGGGCATGCAGCGCTTTGTGGTGGGCCTTGCCAAAAAGGTGCTCATCGCCAATCAGGTGGGCGCCCTGTGGGAGCAGATCAGCGCCATGTCCGCCCCCTCCGCCGTAACGGCGTGGCTGGGCGCCATCGCCTTCACCTTCCAGATCTACTTTGACTTTTCCGGATACTCCGACATGGCCATCGGCCTGGGGCATCTGTTCGGCTTCCATTTTCTGGAGAACTTCGAGCATCCCTACGAGTCCCGCACCGTCACGGAATTCTGGCGGCGCTGGCACATCAGCCTCAGCACATGGTTCCGGGAGTATGTGTATATCCCGCTGGGCGGCAACCGCCACGGCAAGGCGCGGCAGCTTTTAAACCTGCTGATCGTCTGGTTCCTGACAGGCTTGTGGCACGGAGCCAGCTGGAACTTCGTGCTGTGGGGCCTTTACTACGCGGCGCTGCTGATTCTGGAAAAGCTGTTCTTGCTGCGGTGGCTGGATAAGGCCCCCAAATGGGTGGGCCATGTTTACACCATCCTCGCCTTCATTCTGGGCTGGGTGCTGTTTGCCATCACCGATTTCGGCCGGCTGGGGCAGTATTTCTCCGCCATGTTCACCGCGCCCTTTGCCGATGGTACGGCCCTTTATCTGCTGCGCTCCAACGCCGTGCTGCTGCTGGCCGCCGCCATCGGCTGCACCACCGGCCCGCTGCGGCTGTGGAACCGGACGGCGGGCAGGCTGTCCGATACCGCCGCCGTGACGCTGCGCACCGTGGGCGTGACGGTTTTGCTGCTGCTGTCGGTGGCCTTTCTGGTGGGCGACAGCTATAACCCCTTCCTCTACTTCCGCTTCTAAGGAGAACCATCTATGAGCAACCCCGAGAAAGGCGGCGCACGCCTGATGAAAAACCAACACAAATGCCGGGAGCTGGCGCCGCTGCTGGCCATCTTCGGCATTTTCACGGCGCTGGCGCTTGGCTCGCTGCTGACGCCGGAGCGGGAGTTTTCCCCCAATGAAAACCGCTATCTCCAGCTAAAGCCGGAGCTGAGCTGGTCAACGCTGATGGACGGCACCTTTACCAAGAAGGCGGAGGATTACGTCTCCGACCAGATCATCCTGCGGGACACATGGATGGAGACGGCCTCGCTGATCCAGCGCTCAGCGCTGCGGCTGGAGATCAACGACACGTGGCTGGGCCGGGATGGCCGCTACTTCGCCAAGGTGACGCCCGATACCTTTGATACCGCCCAGTATGAGAAAAATCTGGCGCAGCTGAAAACGTTCTTTGACAGCTATCCCGATAAGGACTGCCGCGTTATGATGGTGCCCACCCCCGCCTATATGCTGCGAGAGGATCTGCCGGCCAACGCGCCGCTTTTTGACGCGGCGGCCTGCTTTGATACGCTGATGGATACGCTGGGCAGCAAGGCCATCGACCTGCGCCCGGTGCTGACGCCCAATGCGGAGGATATGTACTACCGTACCGACCACCACTGGACCAGCGAGGGCGCGCTGACCGCCTACGGCGCGTGGTGCGCCGCCACCGGACATGAGCGGCAGGACTGGCAGCTGGAAACGGCCAGCACTTGCTTCCGGGGAACGCTGTACTCCAAGGTGCTGCTGCCGGATAGTCCCTATGACCGGGTGACCATCGCCTCTGACGCCGCCATCCGCTCCATGGACTGCGACGGCGAGGTGAGCGACAGTCTGTACAGCATGGCCGCCCTGGAGGAGAAGGATCACTACAAGATTTTCATGGGCGGAAACTACGCCAAGGTGGTCATTGACACCGGGGCCGGTACCGGCAAATCCCTGCTGGTGGTGAAGGACAGCTTTGCCAACAGCTTCCTGCCCTTTCTGGTAAAGGACTATGACACCATTACGGTGCTGGATCTGCGGTACTTCCGCGAGGGCGTGGAGCCGCTGGCGGAGCAGGCGGACGATGTGCTGGTGCTCTATGAGCTGACCAACTTTGCCGCCGACAAGAATCTCTATAAGCTGAATAAGTCCTGACAGGGCCGTTCTTTGGCCGCCTGCCACCGGAGAAGCATTTCTTTTCCGGCGGCAGGCGGTCTTTCGTGTCAGCATGGCGTCTTATCTTTCGACATTTTCTTCAAAAATCACCGCAAATTTTTGTGAAAATCGCAGCAGTGCTCTTTATTGAACCATCCCCTAAAACAGGCTATAATCAGGTTAGATAAAAAATCGTGTCGTAAGGAGAAGCCGCCATGGAGCGAATCAGCAAGGAAAACTACTACCTGAACATTGCCGAGACCGTGCTGGAGCGCGCCACCTGCCTGCGGCGGGTATTCGGCGCCATTATCGTGAAGAACGACGAGATCATCTCCACCGGCTATAACGGTGCGCCGCGCGGACGGCGCAACTGTGTGGACATGGGCTTTTGCACCCGCGAGGCCATGCAGGTGCCCCGAGGCGAGCGGTACGAGCTGTGCCGCAGCGTCCATGCCGAGGCCAACGCCATCATCTCCGCGGCGCGGCGGGACATGGTGGGCGGAACGCTGTATCTGGTGGGCCGCAACGCCCAGACGGGCGAACTGCTGCATGACGCCACGTCCTGCGCCATGTGCCGGCGGCTGGTGATCAACGCAGGTCTTTCCAAGGTGGTCATCCGCCAGACGGAGCGGGACTTCTCTGTGGTGGACGTGCAGGACTGGGTAGAGCTGGAGGACGATATTCCCGCGCAGAAGGTGTAAGCGTCCCTTCAGGAACCGGGCAATTTCCGGCCCAGCGCCGGATGCATATAAAAAAGTAAGTTAAAGGAGAATGTCATGATGTTGAATGAGAAAACGATGGCCGCTTATACGGCTATCCTGCAGGAAGAGCTCCTGCTGGCTACCGGGTGTACAGAGCCCATCGCTGTCGCGTACTGTGCTGCCAAGCTGCGCGAGGTGCTGGGCGGAAAACCGGAAGAAGTGCTGGCCGAGGTCAGCGGCAACATCCTCAAGAACGTGAAATCTGTGGTCGTCCCCAATACCGATGGCCGTCGCGGCATCGACGCTGCCATCGCAGTAGGTATTGTGGCAGGCGATGCGGACGCGGAATTGCAGGTAATTGCCAACGTCACAGAAGATGACGCAGCCGCCATCCAGGGCTATCTGGATGCCACACCCATCAAGGTCACATGCCCCGAGACCCCCTGCCTGCTGGATATTTTCCTGCACGGCAAGCGTGAGGGACACACCGCCGCCGTGCGGGTGGCCAACAACCACACCAACATCATCTATATTGAAAAGGACGGCGAGGTTCTGCTGGAAAAGCCCGTTACCGCCAACGCGGAGGACAATTTGCAGGACAAGAGCGTTCTCAACGTCAAGGACATCATCACCTTTGCCGAAACGGTACCCCTGTCCACCATCGAACCCATCATCGGCAGGCAGATCGCCTGCAACACCGCCATTGCCGAGGAGGGTCTGCGCAACAGCTGGGGCGCCAACATCGGTTCCACTCTGCTGCAAAGCAGCGACAATATGGAGACGCAGGCCCGCGCTTGGGCCGCCGCCGGGTCTGACGCCCGCATGAACGGCTGCGAGATGCCGGTGGTCATCTGCTCCGGCTCCGGCAATCAGGGCATCACCGCCTCCGTACCCGTATGGAAATACGGCAAGCTCATGGGCGCGGACGACGAGAAGATCCTGCGCGCTGTGTGCCTCAGCGACCTGATCACCATTCACCAGAAAACCGGCATCGGCCGCCTCAGCGCCTACTGCGGCGCGGTAAGCGCCGGCGTGGGCGCAGGCTGCGGCATCGCATGGCTGCGCGGCGCGGACTATGACGGCATCAGCCACACGCTGGAAAACGCGGTGGCCATGATTTCCGGCTGCATCTGCGACGGTGCCAAGGCCAGCTGCGCCAGCAAGATCGCCATGGGCGTCGAGTGCGGCATCCTGGGCTACAACATGTATCTGGGCGGCAACAACTTCCAGCCCGGCCACGGCATTCTGGGCGCCAACGTGGAGGATACCATCCGCAACGTGGGCGTGCTGGCCGCCCAGGGTATGCGGGAGACCGACCGCGTGATCCTGAAGATCATGACAGAGTAAAATAAACCGGCACAAATTCTGCAAAGCAGTATCAGGCGGGCCGAAATCGGCCCGCCTGATACGCATTCTGTCGAAAAAGCGGCACATAACCGCCCTTTTTAAGCGTTTTTTTCGGTAAAAACCTCTTGCAATCCCCCTATGAATATGGTACTATACTACATGGTAGTATGTGTTGACTGAGAGTGGACGTTCTGTCCGCTCTTTTTGTTGAGCAAAATCCGTTTCTTAAAAATTCGGAAAACATTGAGATATGAAGCGAGGGACGCTATGAAAAAAGTCACTGACATCGTGTGGGAGCTGGCGGAGCCTGTGGCAAAAGAAAACGGCTGCGCGCTTTGGGATGTGGAGTACATCCGCGAGGCCGGCCAGTGGTATCTGCGGCTGTATCTGGATAAAGAGGGCGGCGTGGATATTCTGGACTGCGAGGCTGTCAGCCGGAAGGTCAGCGACCTGTTGGACGAGGCCGACCCCATCGAATCCAGCTACATGTTCGAGGTGTCCTCCGCCGGAGCCGAGCGGCAGCTGAAGCGCCCCGGCGACTTTGCCCGTTTCATGGGCAGCCCCGTGCTGGTCAAGACCTATAAAAACCGGGACGGACGCAAGGAGTTCGCCGGTGTGCTGGCCGGCTACGAGGATGGCGCGGTGCTGCTGGACATGGGCGGCGCCGAGCCGGTGCGGTTTGAAAAGGCCGAGGTGGCGCTGGTGCGCCTGCGGATAGAGTTTTAAAGAAGTTTCGCTTGAGATAGAAGGAGTTTGAATCATGAAATGTGATGAGATTTTTGCGGCGCTGGCCATGCTGGAGAAGGAACGGGGCATTCCCCAGAACTTCATGATGGGCAAAATCATTCAGGCCCTGACCACCGCCTACAAGCGCGACCATGACGGCGTGGAAAACGTGATCGTGGATGTGGACGAGGATAAGCACGATCTGCGGATGTATGTGCAGAAGGAGGTCGTGGAGGAGGTCATGGACCCCGCCAATGAGATCTCTCTGGAGGATGCCCGCAAGCGCAGCGCCAAGGCTGAGCTGGGCGGCATTGTGAATATCCCTGTGGAAAATGTGGAATTTGGCCGTATCGCCGCCGGAAACGGCAAGCAGGTCATCATTCAGGGGCTGCGGGAAGCTGAGCACGGTATGATCTATGACGAGTGGGGCTCCAAGCAGCACGAGATCCTGACCGGTACCGTAACGCGGATTGACCCCCGCAACGGCAATGTGATCCTGAAGATCGGCACCGGCAACGAGAGCACCGACGCCGTGCTGACCCAGAATGAGCAGGTGCCCGGCGAGACGCTGACCGAGGGGCAGATGGTCAAGGTCTATCTGGTAGAGGTACGCCGTACCACCCGGGGACCTCAGGTGCTGATTTCCCGCACCCATCCCGGCCTTGTCAAGCGCCTGTTCGAGCTGGAGGTTCCCGAGATCTACGACGGCAGCGTGGAGATCCGCTCCATTGCCCGTGAGGCGGGCAACCGCACCAAGATGGCCGTGTGGTCCGAGGATGAGAACATCGATCCCATCGGCGCCTGCGTGGGTCAGCGGGGTCAGCGCGTCAACGCCATCGTGGAAGAGCTGCGGGGCGAGAAGATCGATATTATCAAGTACAGCGAGGATCCCGCCGCGTTTATCGCCGCGGCTTTGGCCCCGGCCGACGTGCTGGAGGTCGCTCTGGCGGACGAGGGTAAGTCCTGCCGCGTAGTGGTGCCCGACGACCAGCTGAGCCTTGCCATCGGCAAGGAGGGACAGAACGCCCGTCTGGCCGCACGCCTGACCGGCTATAAGATCGACATCAAGCCCGCATCTTACAGCGAGGCATAATCGTAGACCAAGGAGGTGGCCGGTATGGCGGTCAAACCCCGGAAGATCCCGCAGCGCCAATGTGTCGGCTGCCGGGAGATGAAGGATAAAAAAGAGCTGCTGCGGGTGGTACGCACCCCCGAGGGCGGCATTCAGCTGGATGGCCGGGGGAAGGTCTCGGGCCGCGGCGCTTACGTCTGCCGCGATGTGGCGTGCCTGAAAAAGGCCCGCAAATCCCGGGCGCTGGAGCGGGCGCTGGAGACCGCGATCCCGGAGGAGGTCTATAACGCGCTGGAGGCGCAGATGGGAGGCGGCGAGGTATGATCGAGCCGGTACTGTCCCTGTTGGGCATCGCCAAAAAGGCGGGCCGCGTGGAAATCGGAGAGGAGCCGGTGGGTGTGGCCGCCCGGGCCAAAAAAGCACGGGTTATTCTGGTGGCCGCCGATGCGGGGCCGTCCTCGCAGCGCCGCGCCTTCTCCTTTGCCGAAGCAGGCGCCTGCCTGTGCCTGACCCTTCCGGCAGATAAGGACGCGCTGGGCCGTGCGCTGGGCCGCACCAGCGTGGCCATGTGCGCCATAACGGAGATCGGTCTTGCCGGGGCCGTTGTCAAAAAGCTGGCGGCGGCAGACAGTGAAAAATACGGCGCGGCGGCGGCACAGCTGGACGTAAAGGCCCAGCGGGCCATGGAGCGCCGGGCCGAGCAGCTGCGGCATGAGAAGAATCTGCGGCAGGGCAAGCGCCGCGTTCACAGCGACAGTCCTCCGGAAGTCCAGAGGACGGAACGTACCGCAGTGCAATCGCGTGAGGACGGGACAAAAAGGCCCGCCCGCCGCAGTGAAAACGCACCGCAGCCTGCGCAGCGGCAGCGCAGCGCTTCAAAGAGCGGATCGAATCAAGGAAAGCCGGGTGCACGGCGGAAGGACGCACCGCATCCGCAGAGCCGTTTTGCCGGCGCACTGCCGGTGAAGCGCGGCAAGGGAAGCCGGAAAAATCCCGGTAAATAAGCAGCAACAAACACGGCGCGCCGCCGGCGCACCGTTCACTAAGATGGAGGTGGCTTTATTTGGGTAGCGTAGCAAACAAATACAGAGTGCATGAGGTGGCGAAGGATTTCGGAATCGCCACAAAGGACGTGACGGAGATCTTGACCAAGTATGCCGAGACCCCCAAGAATCATATGCAGGTGCTGGATGACCGGGAGCTGAGCCTTATTTTCGAGTATCTGACCCAGCACAACCAGCTGGACAGCATTGCGGCCATTTTTGCCGAGGGCGCCAAGCCGGAGCCGAAGGCCGCGCCTAAAAAGGCCGCGCCTCAGGCGGCAGCTCAGCCGTCAAAGCAGCCACAGCAGGCGCAGGCAAAGCCTGCCCAGGGCGGCGGCGCGCAGGAGCAAAAGCCTGTATCCCGCGTGCCCCAGAAGCAGGTGGTGGATACCCGCAAGGCCACCAACGTGAATCTGGACAAGTACGACGAGAAATTGCAGGATATGGCCGAGCGTACCAGCGGCAGCCACAGCGGACGCCGCGGCAAGGAGCAGCTGCAGGGCAAGGAGAAGTTCCGCAACTCCAAGCAGCGCCAGAACGGCCCCATGACCAACAAGCGCAAGCAGG
>CAKTGD010000077.1 GCA_934561335.1 uncultured Oscillospiraceae bacterium | reverse complement strand
GTGTTCATCGAGATCTGCACCATCGCCTCCTGCGGTATCCTCTGCGCCCGGGAAAGCGGACGCACCCTTCTGGCCTCCATGCGCTACATGGTCTTTTCGCTGGTGGGGTCCGGTCTGTTCTTTATCGGCGTGGTGTATCTCTATTCCGTCACGGGGCAGCTTTTGTTCCCCCAGCTTCTGGAGACGGTGGGGGCGGTGTGGCAAAACGGCGCCTACCGGCCGGCGGTGACCATCGCCGTGGGACTCATCAGCACAGGGCTTGCCATCAAAAGCGGCCTCTTCCCCTTCCACACATGGCTGCCGGAGGCGCACTCGCAGGCCTCTGTCGCTTCCTCCTGCATCCTCTCGGGCGTGATCGTGAAGGGGTATGCCTTTTTGCTGATCAAGATCATCTACCGCGCCATCGGCCCGGCAGTCTATTACGCCACCGGCGTGCAGAATATCCTGCTGGTGCTGGGGCTGGGCGGCATGGTCATATGCAGTGTTTCCGCCATCCGTGCCCGCCACCTGAAGGTGATGGTGGCCTATTCCTCCGCTGCCCAGATCGGATATATCTTCATGGGCATCGGCATGGGCACGCAGGCGGGTATGCTGGCCGCCATTTTGCAGGTCATCAACCACGCGCTTACCAAGTCTATGCTGTTTTTGTCCGCCGTGCAGCTCTCTGACGCCTCGCAGCGGCATATGGACTTCCCCCACCTGCGGGGAGCGGGGCATCGTGATCCGGCCGCAGGTATCCTCTTTACGGCAGGCGCGCTGTCTATGGTGGGCGTGCCTTTGTTTGCCGGGTTTATCCCCAAGCTGTATTTCGCGCAGGAGGCCTTTTCTCTGGGCTGGCAGCGCTGGCCGGTACTGCTGGCGCTGGTCGCCTCAACGGTGCTGAACGTGCTGTACTTCCTCTATACGGCGGTGCTGATCTGGCTGCCCCAGGAGGAGGGCTGCATCTGCCGGCGGATCAAGGCCCACTGGGATGAAAAGCTCCCGGCCTTTGTGCTGCTGGCGCTGGGGCTTGCGATGGGCATTCATTCCGCGCCGCTGACGGCGCTGCTGCGGCAGGGCTTTGCCCTGTTCAGCCGGTATTAAGGAAAGGAGAAGGCATCATGATACTCTACGTCATTATTCTCCTTCCCCTTCTGCTGGGACTGTGCTGCGCCTTCTTTCGCCCCGGCGGCAGCAAGGGACAGACCGTCTTTATGCTGCTGGTGCAGGCGGCTGCCACGGGCGTGATTCTCGCAACGGTATGCCGGGGCGGTACGCCGGCCACGACGCCGATCTACCTGACCGAAAGCCTGATGTTTTCCCTGCGGATGGATCAGCTGGCCGCTTTCATCTGTCTGCTGACGGCGGTTTGCTGGCTGCTGACCGTTCTATACGCATACGTATATATGCATCATGAAAAAAATGAGCCCCGCTTCTACGCTTTCCTCTTTCTGACGGAGAGCATGGTGCTTGGCTCTGCGCTGGCCGCCGATCTGGTCACGCTGTATCTTTTCTATGAGCTGACCACGGTGCTCTCCTTCCCGTTGGTGCTGCATTCACAGAACTTCAAGGCGCTGCTGGGCGCTTCCAAGTATCTGTACTACTCCGTGGGCGGCGCGTTTGCGGCGCTGTTCGGCATGATGGTGCTGTATTTCCAGTGCGGCAGCATGTCCTTTACAGCAGGGGGCTTTATGACCGAGGTCACGCCCCTGACCCTCGCGGCGGTGTTCTGCATGATCGTGGGCTTCAGCGCAAAGGCAGGTCTTTTCCCGCTGCACAATTGGCTGCCCTCCGCCCACCCGGTGGCGCCCGCGCCGGCCCACGCCCTGCTCAGTGGCGTTATCGCCAAGGTAGGCGCCGTTGCCGTGATCCGCACGATCTACTGCATGGTGGGTGTGGAGCTGCTGCGGGGAACATGGGTACAGACCGCCTGCCTGTGTCTGGCACTGGTGACCATCTTCATGGGTTCCTTTATGGGATGCACGGAAAACGGCCTGAAAAAGCGGCTGGCGTATTCCAGTATTTCCCAGATCTCCTATGTGCTGCTGGGCGTCTTTATTCTCTCGCCGCTTGGCTTGACAGGCGCATTATTGCAGATCTTTTTCCATGCCGCTGCCAAAATCGGCGTATTCCAGTCCGCAGGCGCTATCATCTATCTGACGGACGTGACCACCATCGACCGCTTTCCCGCGCTGGGAAAACGGATACCGGTCACGATGATCTGCTTTACGATGCTGTCGCTGTCGCTGGTGGGTATCCCCCCCTTCGGCGGCTTTCACAGCAAGTGGTATCTGGGCATCGGGGCTTTGAAAACGCTGCCGGGTGCAATGGGCTATGTGATCCCCGCCGTTTTGCTGGCTTCGGCACTGTTCACGGCGGCTTACCTGTTCTCCCCCATTGTACACAGCTTTTTCCCGGGCAGGGATTTCCCCACTCCGGCACGGGTCCGCGAGCCGGCGGCCATGATGCTGTCGCTGGTGGTTTTTTCCGCCTCGGTCCTGCTGCTGGGCCTGTTCCCCAACGGCGTTATTTCGGCAATGCGCTCCATCGCCGAAGGGCTGATGTAAGGGAGGTGCTGACATGAACGGAATTTTACTGTGTCTGCCGGTATTCCTGCCTGTCGCGGCAGGTCTGGCGGCCTACTTCATCCCCTTTCGCACCGACCGGGCGCGCTGCACCCTGTACGCCGTCATCATCGGCGCTACCACCCTTCTGGCGTGGGCGGCCATTGTGCAATGCGACGGCACCTCCTTTACGCTCCTGCGCTTCACCGACTCGCTGCACTTTACCCTCCGCATGGACGGGGCAGCCAAGCTGTTTGCGGGCCTGTCGGCTTCGCTGTGGCCCTTTACCATGGTGTACGCATGGGATTACATGAAGCACGAGGGCCACAAGCCCATGTTCTGGGCCTTCTTTACGGCAGCTTTCGGCGTAACGCTGGGCATTGCCTTCGCCGCCAACATGATGACCATGTACCTGTTTTATGAGCTGCTGACGCTGACCACCATTCCGCTGGTGATGCACGCCATGACCAAAGAAGCCATTCACGCAGGCGTAAAATACGCCGCCTATTCCATCGCAGGCGCGGCGCTGGCCTTTATCGGCATGGTGTTCCTGATCGTCAACGATGCGCAGGAGTTCATACCCGGCGGCCATCTGGCAGACTACAGCGGCAGCATGACGCTGCTACTGGCGGTGTTCGTGCTGGCCTTTGTGGGCTGCGGCGTCAAGGCCGCCATCTGGCCCATGCACAGCTGGCTCGTCAGCGCCGCCGTGGCCCCCACGCCGGTGACGGCGCTGCTGCACGCGGTGGCAGTGGTCAAGGCCGGCGCATTCGCCTGCATCCGGCTGACCTACTTCGCCTTTGGCGTGGATATCCTCTACGGCACATGGGGACAGTATACGGTGATGGCGCTGGCCATGATCACCGTGATATTCGGCTCCGCCATGGCGCTGAAGCAGCGCCACTTCAAGCGGCGTCTGGCCTACTCCACCATATCCAACCTGAGCTATATCCTGCTGACGGTCGCTTTCATGAACGCGCTTGGCGCTGTGGCCGCCTTTATGCACCTGATCGCCCACTCGGTCATTAAAATCATGGCCTTCTTCTGCGCCGGAAGCGTGCTGCACTACGCTCACCGGGAATATGTCGATGAGCTGGAGGGGCTGGGCCGGCGGATGCCCGTGACCTTCGCCTGCTTCACGGTGGCGGCCTGCGCCCTGACGGGCATCCCGCCCTTTAACGGCTTTGTCAGCAAATGGTACATCGGTCTTGCCGCCGTAAGCGAGGGCAGCGTGGCCTCCTATCTGGGGTTTGCCGCCATTCTGCTCTCCGCGCTGCTGACGTGCATCTACATGTTCCAGATCGTGATCAAGGCCTGGTTCCCCATGGAGGGCGCGCAGCTGGCCGGTACGGAGGATGTCCATGAGGCGGGCGGGTTTATGACGGTTCCCATGCTGATTCTGGCGGCGCTGTGCCTGCTGATGGGTTTGTTCCCCCATGTATTGCTTGATCTGATCGGAAAGGCGGTGATCCACCCATGACAGGAATTGCGCTTACGGCCGTTATTTTGCTGCCGGTGGCCGCCGCCATCGCCGCGGCGATGCTGCCTGACCGCCATGACGGCGGTAAGCGTCTGGGCGGCATGGCCATTTTCTTCACGCTGCTGACGCTGCTGGCCATGGTGTATCTGGCCGCTGCGGCGGACGACGCCGCCATCACCGTGCCGGTGATGGGGCTGAGCTTCCGGTTCGGCGGTTTTCAGAAGGTATACGGACTGGTGGTATGCTTTATGTGGTTCGTCTCGGCGCTGCTGAGCCCCCAGTATTTTGACGGGCACCACCATCTGAAGCGGTACTATTTCTTCTTCCTGATCTGTCAGGGCTTTACGGCAGGCGTATTCCTGTCCGCTGATCTGTACACCACCTTCCTGTTCTTCGAGCTGATGTCCCTGAGCTCCTATGTCTGGGTCGTGCAGGAGGAGACGCCTGACGCCATGGACGCCGGCAAAACGTATCTGACCATCGCGGTGCTGGGCGGTCTGGTGACGCTGATGGGACTTTTCCTGCTGTATGACGCCACCGGCACGCTGGTGATCGCGGAGCTGCACGACGCCTGCGCCGCGCTGGAGCGGAGCCGGCTGTGGGCTGCGGGGCTGTGCATTTTGTTCGGCTTTGCCGCCAAGGCGGGTCTGTTCTCGCTGCATATCTGGCTGCCCAAGGCCCATCCGGTGGCTCCCGCGCCTGCCTCGGCGCTGCTCAGCGGCGTTTTGACAAAGGCGGGTATCTTCGGCGTACTGCTGCTGACGGCGCAGGTACTGACAGACGATCAGGGCTGGGGTATGCTGCTGCTGGTGCTGGGCGCCATCACCATGGTGCTGGGCGCGGTAATGGCGGTGTTCTCCACCAACCTGAAGCACATTCTGGCCTGCTCTTCCCTGTCTCAGATCGGCTTTATCACGGTGGGCGCGTCCATGATCTGCCTGCTGGGCCACCACAACGCGCTGGCCGCCAACGGCACGGTGCTGTACATGATGAACCACTCGCTGGTAAAGCTGGTGCTGTTTCTGTTTGCCGGTGTGGTCTACTACAACACGCATGCGCTGGATCTGAACGACATCAAGGGCTTTGGCCGGGGAAAGCCGCTGCTGCATGTGCTGTTCTTGTGCGGCGCCGGTTCACTGGCCGGTATTCCCGGCTTTCTGGGGTATCTGAGCAAGACGTTAGTGCATGAGGCGCTGGTGGAATACGCCCACATGAGCGGCATGGCCTTTATCACGGCGGTGGAATGGCTGTTCCTGTTCTCCGGCGGACTGACGGCGGCATATCTGACCAAGATCTATGTGGCCATTTTCTGGCAGAAGGGTAAGGCGCGGAACAAGCCTTGGGGCAGACCGGCGTCGGTCGCGGCGCTGTGTCTGGCAGCGGTGACGCTGCCGCTGCTGGGCCTGACGCCCCACGCCATTGCCGAGAAAATCAGCGGTGTGACGCTGGAATTTACCGGCGGCCATCCCTTTGACCACGCCATCCACTATTTCGCATGGGTGAACCTCAAGGGTGTGGTGATCTCGCTGGCTATCGGTATGGCGGTCTATTTCCTGTTGATCCGCACAAGGCTGATCGACAGGGACGGACGGTATCTCAGCCGCTGGCCCAAATGGCTGAGCATGGAGGAATCGCTTTATAAGCCCTTCTTCCGCGCACTGTACGCCGTGCTGAACGTGGTGTGCCGCGCTGTATGCGACTCCCTCGATATTCTGGTGCTGCTGGTGCAGCGGACACTGCTGCGCTCCAGCCGGGAAAAGCCGGTGCGCCCCTATCCCCCGCTGGTGCGGGCCATTGCGCGGCAAAACGGCGGCGACGACGCCCGGACAGCAGACCGGTTGGCTACCGACCGGGATATGTTCTCACGCCTGACCAGCAGCTTGTCCTTCGGACTGCTGCTGACATGTCTGGGGTTGTGCACCGTGCTGACCGTGGTGATCCTGCATACATTCTGAGGAATGCAGGCGGTATCCCGCCCACCCTTCGGAATTCTGAACAGGTGAAAAACGGAACAATTCGATCAGGAGGCCCTGCGCAGGAGGACTTTGCTTCTGCGCAGGGTCATTTGTTATGTTTTTGGCAATCTTTTTGCAAAAATATACACTTTTTTGTACTTTTTTTCTTCCTGATGGGTTGCCGAAATCCGCAAATGCTGGTATACTGGATTTGTTTGCTATTTGCCCGGAAGCGCCTTGACGTGGATGGGTATTAACGTAAAGGAGAGATACATTCATGAAAGTTCTGGTGATCAATTGCGGCAGTAGCTCGCTGAAGTATCAGTTGATCGACACACTGTCCGAAAAGGCACTGGCCACCGGCTTGTGCGAGCGCATCGGCATTGACGGGCGCATGAAGCACACCCCTGCCGGCGGCGAGGCAGTGGTCAAGACGGATCCCCTGCCCGATCACGGTGCGGCGATTCAGGCGGTGCTGGCGGCGCTGACCGATGCGCAGCACGGCGTAATCGCCTCGCTGGACGAGATCGACGCGGTGGGACACCGGCTGGTGCACGGCGGCGAGAAGTTTGCCTCCTCGGTCATCATCAACGAGGACGTCATCCGCGAGGTAGAGGCCTGCAATGATCTGGCACCGCTGCACAACCCTGCCAACCTGATCGGCGTGCGGGCCTGCCAGGCCATTATGCCCAACGTGCCCATGGTGGGCGTGTTTGACACGGCTTTCCACCAGACGATGCCCCCCAAGGCTTATCTGTACGGCATTCCCCACCAGTACTATCTGGATCACAAGGTGCGGCGCTACGGCTTCCACGGCACATCTCACAGCTATGTGTCTCAGCGGGTGCACGACCTGGCAGAGCTGGACATTGAGAATTCCCGGGTTATTGTTTGCCATCTGGGTAACGGCGCCAGCGTGACCGCCGTGCGCAACGGCAAGTCCGTGGATACCTCTATGGGACTGACGCCGCTGGAGGGCTTGATCATGGGCACCCGCTGCGGCGACCTGGATCCCAGCATTATCGAATACATTGCCAACAAGGAGCACATGACGCTGGATGAGGTACTCCGGGTGCTGAACAAGGAGTCCGGCGTGCTGGGCATGTCCGGCGTATCCAGCGACTTCCGGGATCTGGAAAGCGCCATGGAGGATGGCAACAGTCAGGCCACCGTGGCACTGGAGGCCTTCTGCTATCGCGTGGCAAAGAACATCGGCGCCTATACGGCGGCCATGAACGGCGTGGACGCCATCGTGTTCACCGCCGGTATCGGCGAGAATGACTCTCGGGTGCGCAGCATGGTTTGCGAGTATCTGGGCTTTTTGGGAATCAGCATCGACGAGGACGCCAACGCACTGCGGGGCCGCGAGGTGGAAATCTCCACGCCGGAGTCCAAGGTGTTGGTGTATGTGGTCCCCACCAACGAGGAGCTGGCGATTGCGCGTGAGACGGCAGAATTGCTGAAAGAAGCGTAAGCACACAAGCGAGAAAATCAAATATTGCCCTTTGTAGGGCTGAAAAGCTAAGCGCCTCTGGCCATTCTGGCCAGAGGTGCTTAGCTTTTATTCTCGTATCACTTATCGTCGGTTACGCGAAGAGGTAGGCATACTTGTCGCGGATGGTGACGATGAGCGTCTCCAGCTCGGCGGGCAGCTCGTTCTTCCCGGACAGATCGTAGTCCTTCGGCTCGCCGAAGGTGCG
>CAKTGD010000076.1 GCA_934561335.1 uncultured Oscillospiraceae bacterium | reverse complement strand
AGTTGCCCGCCTCGATGTACTTCTTGGCGTTATCCCATGCGCCGCCGGCGTTGGCCATGTAGATGGCCATCAGGAAACCGGTAACGGTGGCGCCGGCCAGCAGACCCACAACGCCTCTATAGCCCAGAATCATACCCACAACAATGGGGGTCACTACCGCGATCACGGTGGGCAGCACCATTTCCTTCAGGCTGGCCTTGGTGCACAGATCCACGCAGCGGGCGTAGTCGGGATCGGCCTTGCCGTCCATCAGACCCGCGATCTCCTTGAACTGGCGGCGCACCTCCAACACCACGCTCTGCGCGGCGCGGCCCACGGAGTTCATGGTCAGTGCGGCAAACACGAAGGGCAGGCAGGCGCCGATGAACAGGCCCACCAGCACCAGCGGGTTCATCAGGGAGAAATCGTTGAACGTTACGTCAGATGCACCCACTTCCTTGACCTTCTCGATATAGGAGGCCATAAGAGCCAGTGCGGTCAGCGCGGCAGAGCCAATGGCGAAGCCCTTGCCGGTGGCAGCGGTGGTATTGCCCAGAGAATCCAGCGCGTCCGTGCGCTGACGAACCTCCGGCTCCAGACCGGCCATCTCGGCAATACCGCCGGCATTATCGGCCACGGGGCCATAGGCGTCGGTAGCCAGCGTGATACCCAGCGTGCTCAGCATACCTACAGCGGCCAAAGCAATGCCATACAGGCCCATGCTGGCACTCTGTGCGCCGCCGGACAGGAAGAAGGCCAGCAGGATGCAGACAGCCACAATGATAATCGGCACAGCGGTAGACAGCATACCCAGTCCCAGACCGCCGATAATAATTGTGGCCGCGCCGGTCTGGCTCTTGCCGCTCAGCTCCTGCGTAGGCTTATAGGTGTCAGAGGTATAGTATTCGGTGGCCTTTCCGATCAGCACACCGGCTACCAGGCCAGAGAGAATCGCCACATACAGGCCCCAGTGTTCCGCGCCCAGCAGGCTGCGCACCAGGAAGAATGCGATGATTGCAATCAGGACGGCGGACAAATTGGTGCCGCGGGACAGTGCCTTCAGCAGTGTGCGCTGGTCGGCGTTTTCCTCCGTCTTGACAAAGAAGGAACCGATAATGGAGCACAGGATGCCCAGCGCCGCCATGACCATGGGGATCGCCATAGCTTTGAAAGCCTGATCGGCGAATGCCGCCACGCCCAGCGCGGAGGCGGAGATGATGGAGCCCACATAGGACTCGTACAGGTCGGCGCCCATTCCGGCTACGTCGCCCACGTTGTCGCCCACGTTATCGGCGATAACGGCGGGGTTACGGGGGTCATCCTCAGGGATACCGGCTTCCACCTTACCCACCAGATCGGCGCCCACATCGGCCGCCTTGGTGAAGATGCCGCCGCCCACACGGGCAAACAGTGCCATAGAGCTGGCGCCCATACCGAAGGTCAGCATGGCGCTGGTAATGTCGGCCGCCTCCAGCTTGAACACAAAGCGGAGCAGCATGAACCACACAGAGATATCCAGCAGGCCCAGACCCACCACAGTGAAGCCCATAACGCTGCCGGCGGAGAACGCCACCCGCAGGCCCTTATTCAGTCCGTCGCGGCAGGCGTTGGCCGTGCGGCAGTTGGACTTGGTGGCGATGCGCATTCCCACGAAGCCGCTGAGGCCGGAGAAGAAGCCACCGGTCAGGAACGCGAAGGGCACGAACCACGTCAGCAGCTTGCAGAGTGCCATGATGCACAGCACCACGATCATGCAGGCAAAGAAAATACCGACAACGGTATACTGCCGCCGCAGATAGGCATTGGCTCCCTCGCGGATCGAACGGGATATCTTGCTCATCAAAGGGGTACCCTCGTCAAAGCTCAGTACGCGCCTGCCGGTCGTAAACGCGAACAGCAGCGCGATGATCGAGCCAATAAATGTGGCTATGACCAAATATTTTTCCATGCGTTTTCCTCTTTCCTCCCCCTTCTTTAGGGGGATTTTTGTATTTTGTTCCAAATGTTATTATAAAAAGATGTACTTTCCTCGTCAAGTTTTCACACTTTTTTTCAACCTGCATAAAAAATAGTATGATGTGCACTGTCATTTTATACAAAAACAATTTATCGATAAACAATTCATATAATCGCCTTCAGCACGGTAAATTGCAATATTACCACATTTTTTTGTCAAAAAAGTGTCTTTCTTTTTATATAAGATTCGCTTATTTCTTCCATAAGAATATTTTTCAATAATGTTTTCCGCTGTAATGAAAGTTTTTGCCGCCATATTTCATGCATTTTTTACAAAACCAACGTTTTTCTTTCTCAATTCTCTTCTCAGTCATTATTTTACAAATTTGTCATTTTTTACAAATTTCCAGTTGCATTCGCCTACTCTGCAAACAGCAAGCCCGCTGCCAAGATGGCAGTGGGCTTGCTGTTCAGAAAGGAGAATTATTCAACAATAGGAACTATCTGCCGCTTGGCGGCAAAATGCTGCACGGCAATAACCGCGCCCACCAGCACCAGTCCGATTACATCGGTTAACGTGCCGGGAATCATCATACACAGGCCGCCGCCCACTAATACAAATCGCAGGAACCATGGGATTTTCTTAAACAGATGGCCATTCAGCGCTGCGGCAATGCCGAAAATTCCCAGCAGCGCGCTAACACAGATCTGCGCTACCTCCCACCATCCGGAGATATTTTCAAACAGCAGCGCCGGACTGTAGGCAAAGATATAGGGGACGATGAACGCCGCGATGGCCAGCTTTGTGGCGTTGATTCCGGTTTTCATGGGGTCAGACTTGGCAATGGCAGAGCCTGCATAGGCTGCCAGCGCCACAGGCGGCGTAATATCTGCCACAATGCCGAAGTAGAACACAAAGAAGTGCGCCGCCACCACCGGGAAATTCAGCTGAATCAGAATCGGCGCGCAGGTGGAGGCCATAATACAGTAGTTGGCAGTAGTGGGTACGCCCATACCCAGCACGATGCAGCACAGCATGGTCAGTACCAGACCGATAATGGTCACATTGCCCGCCAGCTGCACGATCGCGTTGATGAGGATAGAGGCAAGGCCGGTTACCGTGATGCACCCGGCAATGATTCCGGCCATGCCGCAGGCCACCGCCACAGTGATGGCGCCGCGAGCGCCTGCCTCCAGCGAATCCACCGCAGAGGAGAAAGACCGCTTGGCCGCGCTGCCCAGCGCTTTTCCGGTGCTCTGCGGCGCGCTGTCCTCATCGCCCCGCTTTCCCTGCAGGAAGAAGTTGACAAAACCCACCGCAATGGCCGCCAGAATGGAATAGGCAGCGGAATGGGACATGGTCTTGCTGCCGGAGGACACCAGCCACACCAGCAGGATCAGCGGGATAATCAGGTAGCAGTCCCGAGCCAGAAGCTTCCACTTGGGCAGCTGCTCACGGGGAATACCCTTCAGTCCCAGCTTTTTTGCCTCCAGATGGACGGCAATGAATATGCCGGTAAAGTACAAAATGGCAGGCAGGATCGCCTTAACGGCCACCTGTGCATAGGGGATCTTCATGTACTCCGCCATCAGGAACGCAGCGGCGCCCATGATCGGCGGCATGATCTGTCCGCCGGTAGATGCCGCCGCCTCGACAGCGCCGGCAAACTCCGGCTTATAGCCGGTCTTTTTCATCATGGGAATGGTAAACGAGCCAGTGGTCACGGTGTTGCCCACAGAGGAGCCGGACACCATGCCGCACAGCGCAGAGCTGATGACCGCCACCTTGGCCGGGCCGCCGCTGGACCAGCCGGCAAGGCGATTGGCAAAGCTGATAAAGAAGTTGGCAATACCGGTGCGCTCCAGAAACGCGCCGAAAATGATGAACAGGATAATATAGGTGTAGCAGACGTTGATCGGCGTACCGATGACGCCGGAGGTGGTATAGAACAGCTTATAAATGATGGTCTTCAGGGCGTTATACAGCGTGGCAGCATTTACCGCGTCGGCGTAGCTGAGCTGGTTGATGAACGCATAGATGATCAGCGCACCGGCCACACACAGGATGGGCACACCCACGCAGCGGCGGCACAGCTCTATCAGGACCAGCACACCGATCACACCGATCACCACATGCACCGGCTCAATGCGGGTAGAAAGGCGCACCAGTGTCATGGCGTTGATTGCAAAATAAAAGAAGCACCCTGCGCCGATCACCATCAAGGCAACATCATACCACGGCAGAGAATTGACATGGACGCTGCCTTTTTTGGCAGGATAGGTCAAAAATCCGATGACGAGGATACATCCCATAAAAATCGTCAGGCGGATCTCCGGCATGGCGCGGGAAAACAGGGTCATTGCGATACAGAACACTGCGAAAGCCGCCATGATAATCCGAACGATCAGCTTTGGCGTTCCCTCCCAGATACGGGTGGCGGACTCGCGGTCATATTTGCGCATGACCGCATCCAGATCAGCGGCATCAGGGGAGCCATTGGCCGCAGGCGCGGTGTCCACCTTTTTCTTGTGCAGACTCATTTTGTTTCTCTCCTCGTTTTCGGAATGATACAGCGAGGACTACGGCAGGTTGACCCGCCGTAGTCTCGCATCATCTCAAGAATTCAGGCTATATCTCAGCCAAAGTATACGTCCTTGGCGATCACTGTCTTGCTGTAGTAGTCAGAGGTGGCCAGCAGCTGCTCCACATGCTCGTCATCCAGGCTGACCAGATAGGTGTCCTTGGTGGTTGCCAGATCTGTCACAGCGGTGGTGGGTGCACCGGCCACAATGAAGGCGGCATCAATCTGTCCGTTCTTCAGGGCGTCGGCGCTGTCGCCGAAGGACTGATAGGTGGGCTTGATGTCATTCTCGCTCAGGCCATAGGCACCCAGCACATCGATGGCATTAAAGTACACGCCGGAGCCGGGGGAACCGATGGACACGGATTTCCCGGCCAGATCGGCTACCGTTTTGATCTCAGGATTGGTGGTAACGATCTGCACCTGCTCCATGTAGAGTGCGGCCACCGTGGAAAAGCCCTCCATCTTGGTCTCGAACAGATTGGTACCATTATAGGCATAGGCCATTACATCGGACTGGCAGAATGCCAAATCCGCGGTGCCGTCCACCAGCTCCTGCACATTGCCCTGAGAGCCGTTGCCCACCAGACCAACCACCTTTACACCGGCGTTGTTGGTGGCATGCTGGGCGAGAACGGAGCCAAACGCATAGTAGGTGCCGGACTCATTGCCGGTGACAAAGCGCAAATCGCGGGAAGCACCGCTGCCGGCGCCTTCCTTGACGGAAGCCACCTCAAAGCCCTTTTCGGAAAAATACTTGGCAGCGCCGGGATGATAGGGCACAGAGGTGATAGAAGCGCCGTACTCCACGCTCAGCTCGCCGTATTTGGCATGGCTGCTGACCAGATCGGCGGCGTTGTCAAAAATATCGGCCACAAAATTGTAGACGTCAGCCTCGGCCACATCGTCCCGGGCCAGAATCACAGCGCCCACAGCCACCGTAGTGGTATCGGTCCGCTCCACAGGGGTATTGCTGCTGCCGCTGCTGCTATTGCCGCCGCAAGCAACCAGACTCAGCGCCATAACCAGCGCCAGCATCAGTGCAAGAAATTTTTTCATCAGATGTCGTTCTCCTCGTTGTGTTATTACCGCATGCCGCGGCAGGATTGCTTTGCTGGACGTATTATACACTCATTCGTTCAATTTTGCAAGTCCCGCCTTTAAAAAATTCATTTTTGTTTTTCGCTCTCTCACTCCCCCGTTACCCGCTATCCTCTCTCCCTGTTTTTGTGCGGCAAAATGTACGCATTTCCCGTTTTCTCGACAGCTATTTCTTCTTTTTCCCGCAATTCCCGCTTTTTGAATATGATGCTATTCCTGCACTTTTTGCAGCAAAAGGGTGTTAAAGTTGCAAAACGAAGTAAAAGAAGAGGAGGGCTTACTGCCCTCCTCTTCTTTTACGCTTACTTGCTGCGCTTCAGCGCCTCGCACAGCAACTCATATACCCGTTCGGTTGAAGGAACATTCAGCCGCTCCCGGACAGAGTGAACGTCGTGCAGCTCCGGTCCCATGGAAATTGCGTCCAGACCGGGAATCTTTTCTATCAGCAACCCACACTCCAAACCGCCGTGGGTCGCCTCTACCACGCCTTCCTTGCCGGTCAGATCGCGGTAGGCCGCCAGTACCATCTCCCGGAACTGAGACTGACGTTCATACTGCCAGCCGGGATAATTGCCGCGCTCTGTCACCGTGCCGCCGGCAAACTCCACAATGGCGCGTACCCGCCGGGCCAGCATCTCCTTTTGAGAGGTGATGCAGGAGCGGATGGAAAACGTTACATGCAGACCGTCCTCTTTCAGCCGCAGCACGCCCATGTTCAGCGATGTCTGCACCAGACCGGGAAAATCCACATTCATGGCCTGCACGCCCTGAGGCAGCACCAACAGCACATGCAGCATGGTGGAGGTTGCCGCCGCGCTGACGGCAGCGCTCACCTCCGCCGCAGCACAGGAGAGGGCAATGCCGTCATCACAGCCGGCATATTCGTTTTTCAAAACCGCGTCGTAGGTGCGGATGAATTCTTCAAATGCCGCCTCACTGCCAGACGGAACAACTACCACCGTATCACAGCGCGAGCAGATCACGTTGTCAAACTGTCCGCCCTGAGCCGCCGCCAGCCGCAGGCCGGGGAAGCGCTTCATGGCGTCGAACAGCACGCGGCCCATCTGCTGGTTGGCGTTGGCCCGGCCCAGATGAATGTCGGCGCCGGAATGGCCGCCCTGCAATCCGGAAATCGTGACCGCGTAGCCCGTCATACCCTCCACCGGTTCCATCGTCCCGGGAATGCAGCACTCAGAGCGCAGGCCGCCGGCACAGGAAACGGTGAACACACCCTCAAGCTCAGAGTCCAGATTCAAGAGCTTCTTACCCTTCAGATCCGAGCAGTCCAGCGCAAAAGCACCGTCCATACCGACCTCTTCATCCACGGTAAAGACTGCCTCAATGGGCGGGTGGGCCAGCGTTTCATCGGAAAGCACCGCCAGGATCATAGCCACAGCGATACAGTTGTCGCCGCCCAGCGATGTCTTATCCGCCCAGACCCACTCGCCATCCGTTTTCAGGTCAAGACCCTCAACAGCCATATCCTTGGTACAGTCATCCGTCTTGGCGCAAACCATATCAATGTGGCCCTGCAAAATAATGGGCGCCGCATTTTCATAACCGGCGGATGCATCTTTCCAGATGATCACATTGTTGCACGGCTCCTGCCGGTAACGCAGCCCCAGCTCCTTGGCAAAGTCCACGCACATGTCGCTGATGATCTTGGTGTTGCCGCTGCCATGCGGCACAGAGCACAGCTTTTCAAAATACGCAAACACCTTTTCAGGTTTCAATCCGGATAAAACAGCCATAGGGATTACCTCCTGTCAAAATGCTCAAATTCTCTCCAATTTCAAATCCCGACAATGTCCAACGGCTGATACAGCCCATGCTTTGACCGCACGGGCTGTATCAAAACCATTTATTACATGTCAGAGGGGATCAGATCGTCGCCCTCGCCGGGGAGCGATGTGTCGTCGCCGCCGGTGGTGTCCTCTGTTTCAGCAGAAGGTGCCGCCACAAACTCGGACAGATATGCCTCCTCAGGCAGTCCGGCCAGATAGCCTGGGATATTGATGGTCACGCCATCCATGTTTTTGGGAACAGGAATCTTATAGGTCTGGGTCTCCTCGGTGCCGTTCTTGGTCTCCATGACCTCCAGCGTCACGGTAAAGGTCTGGCCCAGGCAGGTGGTGGAGCCGCGCTCCTTGT
>CAKTGD010000075.1 GCA_934561335.1 uncultured Oscillospiraceae bacterium | reverse complement strand
GTCATCAAGGTCATCGCAGGTCCCGAGAAGCACAGCCGCGTCATCCCCCAGCAGGAGCGGAAGCTGACCGCCTATCACGAGGCGGGCCACGCCGTGGTGATGCGTTCGCTGCCCCAGCACGATCCGGTGCATCAGATCACCATCGTGCCCCGCGGTCAGGCCGGCGGCATGACCATCTCCCTGCCGGACGAGGATCGTTCCTATCTCAGCCGGGAATATATGGTGCAGCAGATTGTCTCGCTGCTGGGCGGCCGGGCGGCCGAGCAGATGGTGCTGGGCGATATTTCCACCGGGGCCTCCAATGATATCCAGCGGGCCACCTCCATTGCCCGCAAGATGGTGGGCACTTACGGTATGTCCGCCAAAATGGGCAGCGTTGCCTTTGACGCAGGCTCAGACGAGGTGTTCATCGGCAAGTCCATGGGCCATACCCGTCCTTACTCCGAAAAGACCGCCGCTGAAATGGACGGTGAGATTCGCGCCATCATTGACGATGCCTATGCGCAGGCGCAGAAGATCCTAAAGACCTACGCCCGTCAGCTCAACGCCATCGCAGAATACCTGCTGGCCAACGAGACCATGAGCGGCGAGGTGTTCGAGGGCTTTTTCACGCCGGAGGACGGACAGTAAGCGGTCATAAAGTGAAACCTATGCAAAAAAACGAACGGCCTTTTTCAAAAGGGCCGTTCGTTTTTAGTGTAAGTTGAGCATAAGAGGCGGCTTTTGATGCTTTTTTGCAGACGGCCCAATTTAAATTGTGCAAAATCACGGATTTGCTGTCTTTGAAAGGGGGACATCCAATTCCGGCGGCAGGGGATGCGGCAAAAAACGTACCTTGCGGCGAGCGGGGAGAGACGAAAAGATGATTGATAGGAAAATATTGTGATTATCTCGCAAGTATCTGCCGAAATTGCGATATTTTTCCTGCAATTTCTGCTGAAATAAGTCGCCTTTCAAAAGTGAGTCCAACCCGAGTGTTTCTGCGCCACAACTGAGTGTCCACGATATGAGGACTACGCTCCGCCGCGCAACGCCTTTTGGAGCTGTATGAGAGACAAAACAGGCGTGAATTTCAGAGTTTGTGACAATTGTTTTTTGCGGGCGGTTCTATTAGAATATGTCCATTAAACCGACGGCGGACCTGCCGCGGTATGAGAGTATTTTAGGAGGAGAAATCATGAAAAAGTTGATTGCAATGCTGCTGGCTTTGGTCATGGCGCTGTCTCTGGTGGCCTGCGGCGGCAGCGGTGACGGCAACGATGCTGCCGGCGGAGACAAGGTTGTTAAGATCGGCGTGTTCGAGCCGCAGACCGGCGATAACGGCGCCGGCGGCAAGCAGGAAATTCTGGGTATGCAGTATGCTAACAGCCTTCAGCCCACCGTGGAGATCGGCGGCGAGGAGTACAAGGTGCAGCTGGAGATCGTGGACAACCGCACCAGCGCTGAAAATGGCCCCTCTGCCGCAGCCGAGCTGGTGAACCGCGGTGTGTCCGTGGTGCTGGGCTCCTACGGTTCCGGCGTATCCATGGCCGGCGGCACCGTGTTTGCCGAGGCCGGCATCCCCGCTATCGGCACTTCCTGCACCAATCCGCAGGTCACTGCCGACTGTGATGTGTACTTCCGTCTGGCCTTCCTGGATCCCTTCCAGGGCACTGTGCTGGCCAACTATGCCTACAATGAGCTGGGCGTGACCACCGCCTACACGCTGGGCATGCTGGGCTCCGACTACGATCAGGGCCTGCTGCACTATTTCAAGGTCGCCTTTGAGGCGCTGGGCGGCAAGGTTGTGGAGGAGAGCTTCCCCGAGGGCAGCGCCAACTTCGTTTCCTACATCAATAATGCCCAGGCTGCCAACGCCGGCTGCATTTTCGCCCCCGTTTCCATCAACTATGCCCAGCTGATCGTTGAGGCTGCCGCGGCGCAGGGCTATGAGGGCGCGCTGCTGGGTTCCGATACTTGGGACAGCAATAAGGTGATCGAAAGCGCTACCGGTAAGAATGTCAAGGTCTTTGTGACCACCTTCTATCAGGAGGGCGGCGATCCCACCTTCGACTCCGGTATCAAGGAGTGGATGAACGCCAATGCCGACGCGCTGACCAACAACGGCGGCAACGACATGGTGGCTGCCGTAACGGCCATCGGCTATGATACGTACATGACTGCTCTTGAGGCGCTGAAGATTGCCGGCAGCACGGATCCCAGTGCGGTTCTGGCCGCTATGCCCTCTGTGAATTTCCAGGGCGTGACCGGTCAGATCGAGTTTGACGACATCGGCGATGCCAAGCGTGATTCTGCGTTTATCAAGACGGCCAACACCGAGGCGGGCACTTGGGACTTTGTGAAGGTCCAGTCCGTCGGCTGAATCAATCATACTGTGGGTACAGCCGCTTCGCCGGCTGTACCCACATAGGTGCATTGGGGGATGGCGGGTATATAGCGGCCACCCCCTTTTCGCCGCATTCGGGGACGCCTCGAAAGCGCAGGCTGTCTCTGCTTTTTCGAGACGTCCCGGAAATTCAATTCAGGAATACAGGAGGATATCCTATGCAAGAAATGCTTCCGTATCTCATTAACGGTATCTCCGTGGGCGGCCAGTATGCCCTGATCGCCATCGGATATACGCTGGTGTACGGTATTCTGCGCCTGATCAACTTCGCCCATGGCGATGTGTTTATGGTGGCCGGATTGATTATGGTTTACACCAGCGCGTCCATGCCCATATATCTGTCGCTGCCTGTGGTCATCGCAGCAACGGTGGCACTGGGCTTTCTCATTGAGCGCTTCGCCTATAAGCCGCTGCGCACGGCGCCCCGCATGTCGCTGATGATCTCCGCCATCGGTGTAAGCTATCTTATCCAGAATCTGGCGTTCTACATTACCGGCGGCGTGCCCCAGCCCGTAACAAACATGATCCCCTGGATCAGCGAAAATGTCACCGTGCTGGGCGCTTCCACCAAGCGTGTCACGCTGGTAACGCCTGTTCTGACCATCGTTCTTGTGATCGTTCTGGTGCTTTTGATCAAAAAGACCAAGATCGGCATGGCCATGCGTGCCGCTGCCCGCGATTTTGAGACGGCGCAGCTGATGGGCATCAAGATCAACAGCGTCATCTCCGCCACCTTTGTGATCGGCTCATTTCTGGCCGCCATCGGCGCCATGCTGTATTTCACCAACTATCCCTCCGTTGCCATCGGCTCTGGCGGTATGCCGGGCCTGAAAGCGTTTGTGGCCGCCGTGTTCGGCGGCATCGGCTCCATTCCCGGCGCCGTGGTGGGCGCTTTCCTCATCGGTCTGTGCGAGGAGGTCATCAAGGGCTTGGGCTACACCACGTTCTCCGATGCGTTTACCTTTGCCCTTTTGATCATCGTCCTGTGCGTCAAGCCCACCGGCCTGTTCGGTGAAAAGGTCACCGACAAGGTGTAAGGAGGTAGCAGCAGTGAAGAGTTTGAAGAAACGCGAAAATATTATAACCGCCGCCATCGTTCTGGCGCTGCTGGCCTTGGCCATGGCGCTGGATATTCTGCTCCCGGGGTATCATATTGCCATTAAGGTGCTGAAAAAGGGCGCGGTCTATGCATTGGTGGCCGTGTCCATGAACCTGCTGAACGGCTTCACCGGCCTTTTCTCATTGGGACAGGCGGGCTTCATGCTGCTGGGCGCGTATTCCTACGCGGTGCTGTGCATTCCGGTGGCCAAGCGCGCCGGCGTATACCAGTATTTTGACGGCGGCCTTGTGCAGTTCTCCCTGCCTGAGGTGCTGGGCAAGCTGCCCGGTATGCTGGCGGCGCTGCTGATCGGCGGCCTCATTGCCGCACTGCTGGCATTCCTGATCGGTCTGCCGGTGCTGCGCCTGAAATCCGACTATCTGGCCATTGCCACGCTGGGCTTTGCGGAGATCCTGCGTGCCTTCTTCCAGTGGAATGCGCTGGGCCCCATCACCAACGGCTCCAACCTGCTCAAGAGCTATCCTGAGATCGGCGGCGCCCTTGCCTATATTCTGCTGGCGGGTATTTTCATCGCCATGATCATCCTGCTGGTGAACTCCACCTATGGCCGGGCCTTTATTGCCATCCGTGACGACGAGGTTGCGGCCGAGGCCATGGGCATCAATCTGGCCAAGCACAAGCGTATGGCCTTCATCATCAGCTCCTTCTTTGCCGGTGTGGGCGGCGGTATGCTGGCCATGTACATGGGTGCCGTGTCGGCGCTCAGCTTCAAGTCCACCATGACCTATGAGATTTTGCTGATCGTGGTCATCGGCGGCATCGGCTCCATCAGCGGCTCCGTGCTGACCAGCTTCCTGTATGTGGCAAGTCTTGAGTGGCTGCTCCGCGGTCTGGACAGCGGCACCTTCCTGGGCATCAATGCCCCCGGCCTTTTCAAGAACGGCTTCCGTATGGCGGTGGTCTCGGTGATCATCATGGTGGTGGTGCTGTTCTTCCGCAAGGGCATCATGGGCGATAAGGAGCTGCCGGATCTGTTCAAAAAGAAGCCCTCCCGCAAAATGAAAAAGGAGGTGGCGGCCAAATGAGTGAGATCAATAATGTGCTGCGCGTGGAAAACGTTACCATGCAGTTTGGCGGCGTAGTCGCCGTGAACAACCTGAGCATGGAGGTCAACGAGGGGGAAATCGTTGCCCTGATCGGCCCCAACGGCGCCGGAAAGACCACCGCCTTCAATGTGATCACCGGCGTATATGCCCCCACCAATGGCCGGGTCTGCTTTAACGAAACCTGCATTGTCCGCAACCATCCCACCGGCAAGATGAAAAAGGCGTACAAGGGGGAGCACCCCACCCTCTACACGGCGCAGGCCGCGCCGGAGGAGGCGCTGTCCGACGAGGCGCTGGAGGCGTGGAAAGACGAGCGCAAGGCGTTGGATCCCTACGCCTTCAGCGACCATGTGCTGACGCCCACCCCCGATAAGATCACCCAGCTGGGTATGGCCCGCACCTTTCAGAATATCCGCCTGTGGAAGTCCCAGAGCGTGTTCAACAATGTGCTGATCGCCATGCATATGCGCCGCACCAGCAATCTGTTCACTGCGGCCTTCCACCTTAACGGCAAGGAGGAGCGCGCCCAGCGTGAAAAGGTGCTGGAGCTGCTGCGGGTAGTGGGGCTGGAGGATGTAAAGGACGAGCTGGCCACCGCCCTGCCTTACGGTAAGCAGCGCCGCCTTGAGATTGCCCGTGCGCTGGCCACAGAGCCGACGCTGCTGCTGCTTGACGAGCCGGCTGCCGGCATGAATCCGCAGGAAACGCTGGAGCTGGCTGACTTCATCAAGGAGATCCGCACCAAGTTCCACAAGACCGTGCTGCTCATCGAGCACCATATGGATCTGGTTATGGGAATCGCGGATCGCATCTATGTGCTGGACTTCGGCAAGCTGATTGCACAGGGCGTTCCCGCGGAGATCCAAAGCAACGAGCGCGTCATTGACGCATATTTGGGGGTGGCAGACGATGCTGAAAATTAACGATTTGCATGTGTCCTACGGCGGCATCACGGCTTTGCGCGGCATTGACCTGGAGGTGCCCGATGGCAAGATCGTCACCCTGATTGGCGCAAACGGCGCCGGCAAGTCCACCACGCTGCGCACCATCTCCGGTCTTGTAAAGGCGGAGAGCGGCTCGATCACCTATCAGGATCAACCGCTCCTCGGCAAGCCCATCAACAAGATTCTGGAGGCCGGTATTGCCCTGATCCCGGAGGGCCGCCGCGTTTTTGCGGATCTGACCGTGCTGGAAAATCTGAAGATCGGCGCTTATCTGCGCCACGATAAGAGCGAGATCGAAAAGGATATCAAGTGGATTTATGAGCTGTTTCCCCGCTTGGAGGAGCGCAACTGGCAGCTGGCCGGTACCCTCTCCGGCGGCGAGCAGCAGATGCTGGCTGTGGGGCGCGGATTGATGTCCCGGCCCAAAATGATGATGCTGGACGAACCCTCTCTGGGCCTTGCGCCGCTGGTGGTGCAGGATATTTTCTCCATCATTCAGGAGATCAACCGTCAGGGCGTGACCATTCTGCTGGTGGAGCAAAACGCCAACATGGCGCTGAAGATTGCCGACTGGGCCTATGTGCTGGAAACCGGCCGGATCACCCGCAGCGGAATCGGCGCGGAGCTGCTGGCGGATGACAGCATTAAAGAAGCTTATCTGGGAAAGCGAAAGTGATTTATGGAGAAAGAGCGGTCTGAGCAACAGTGCCCAGACCGCTCTTTCTGCCTCCTATGTAACCGGGTTCAAGCGCCGCTCCAGCCGGCGCAGCAGGCAGCCGTGATGGTCAATGATCCGGCTCAGCCGCAGCAACTGCGGCGAGCAGGGTCCATCTCCCGTTTGCAGCAGCCTCTCACCTTTGCGACGGTGCTGGTGGATTCGCCGCATATGAAATTCGATCTGTAATTGCAAAAATAACCGTGTCATTTTTTTCATGTTGTCCTCCGTGCATCGGATGTACCGGTGCGGTCTATTCTCCTCAAGTTATGGCTGCGCATCAGAAATTGCGCACTTCCTGATGACAAAAAAATTCTATCATATTCACCATGTCGAATACGGTCTCATTTCGCCGCACATCGACAGATTGATGGCATTTCTTACAAATGCGTGCTGAAAATTTCTTCTGTCTCCTATAAGTAATGCCAATGTTTCGTTAACAGGCCGTTAAAGATACGATGGACTGGAACGACCCGGAATTATGCCGGATAAGCCGCCGCTTCTGCTTGAAAAGATCACCCATTTTCACGAAAGCGGCCTTCCGCGGATAAAAAAACCAGCGCCCGCAGGCGCTGGTTTTTCAATATTCTGGCGCGTCTTTGCAGCGGGGCAGGGCGTTTTTAAAGCGCCTGCGATGCAAAAGCGGAATGCCTGCAAAAGCAGGCGTGATGGGATACCCGGAAAGCTTATTCGCCCCAGGCAGCCCTGTCGCAGATCAACGTAACGTCGGGGTGGAACTGCAAAATGGAAGCCGGGACCCAAGGCGTCACCGGGCCGAAGAACGCCTGATGCAGGATCTCCCGCTTGTCGGAGCCTGTGACCAGCATCAGTACACTGCGGGCGGCCATCACCGTTCCCACGCCCATGGTGTAGGCTGCGGTGGGTACCGCGTCCAAGCTGCCGAAAAAGCGGGCGTTGGCCTGCCGCGTAGGCGCCGCCAGCGCAACCTCATGCGTCCGGACAGGGAAGTGGTCGCATGGCTCGTTGAAGCCGATGTGGCCATCGTGTCCCAACCCCAGCAGCTGAAGGTCGATCCCGCCCAGCGCTGCGATGTGATCCTCATAGGCGGCGCACATGGCCTCGGGATCGGCAGTCAGTCCGTCAGGCACGGCGGTATTTTCCGGCCGGATGGAGATGTGGTCAAAGAGGTTGACGCGCATAAAATCGTGATAGCTTTGCTCATTGTCCGGTGCAAGCCCCTTGTATTCGTCCAGATTGACAGAGCGGGCGCGGGAGAAGTCGATACGGCCTGCCTGCTCCCGGGCAATCAGCTGCCGGTAAAGGGGCAGGGGCGTGGAGCCGGTGGCCAGACCCAGCACACAGTCCGGCTTGACGCGCAGCAGGGCCTCAAAACGGTCGGCGGCCAGATGGCCCACCTCTTGGGCTGTTTCAGCCTTGATGATGTTCAGACGCAGCATGATATACCTCCTTAGAAGCAGGGAAAATCCGGATGCGGACAGCAACACCCCGCACCGCGGGGTGTTGTAGCCGTTATTTCAGTTCGCCGTTGGCGGCGGCGGTCAGATAGGCGTTGATGAAGCCGTCGATATCGCCGTCCATCACCGCCTGAATGTTGCC
>CAKTGD010000074.1 GCA_934561335.1 uncultured Oscillospiraceae bacterium | reverse complement strand
GCGGGCACTTTCTTTTGCCGTGGACAGCAGGTAGATGCGGGTCGTCTCGATGCTGCTGTGTCCCAGCTCGTCCGCCAGACGCACCACGTCCCGGCAGGCGGCGTAGAACGTCCGGGCGAACAGCCCCCGCAGATTATGGGGGAACACCTTGCTCCGTGCCACCTTCGCCGCCTCACACAGTTTTTTCATCTCCGCCCAGATAAACTTCCGGGACAGTCCGTTTCCGTTTTTCGTCAGAAAGATCTGCCCATGGACAATGCCACACTTTTTGGCGTATTTCAGCAGCTTGCGGCAGAGCTTCGTGGGCAGCAGAATGGTCCTTATTTTGCCCTTCAGGGCGATTTCTGCCACGCCGCTTTGCGCCGCCTCCACGGTGATGTATTGCAGCTCGCTGACCCGGATACCTGTGGCGCAAAGGGTTTCCAGCAGGAGCAGCAGCCGTATGTCGCCCCGCGCCTGGGCGGCATCCAGCAGCCGCTGGTATTCGGCGCGGGTCAGCTCCCGTTCTGATTTGCGGAACATCTGCCGCTGGAGCTTGAGGTACCGCACCTTGCAGTCCTCCCGGCCCATGCAGACGAGCAGCTTGTTCACCGCCGCCAGCATAGCGTTGACGCTGACGGGGCGGTAGCCCTGCTCCAGCAGCTGCGCCTTCCACGCCGCCGCCAGCTCCTTCGTCACTGCGCGGCCGTCCAGCCACGCGGCGAACCTTCTCGCCGCTCTCAGGTAGGCTTCAATGGTGGATGCTTCCCGCTCCTCCCGCCGCAGATACCCCGCAAACCGCGCCAATTCCTTCTCCGTGATTTCCAATTCCTTCTCCGTTATTTCCAATTTCTTCCGCATGATGTACTTGCCTCCCGGTCGTTTTTGAGTATTGTAACAGGCGGCAAGCGATGTAACAACCGATCCGGATCAGCTTGTGACCCATCCTCCTCATGTTCCAGCCGCCGTCCCTGCCGAATACGGTATTTCTTGCCCGCAGACAGCGATAGCCAGTCCCACTATCACAATTCGTTGTAGCCCTTGTGTATCATGCAGAGAGCCTTTGGCGACAATCGCCAAAGGCTCTCTGCGTTTTCTGCGTCGGTACATTCCGCACGGCCACAAAATTTAGCCTTATTTTTAGTCTTATGGCTTCAAAACTCAATCACACAATCCGTCAGCATTTAACAGCGTGATTTCCCGCAAATTCTTTATTACCAACACATCCGGGCATCAGTCAACACGACGCAAAATCGCCCTGCGGCGATTCAAAGCCACAGGGCGTGCTAAGAAAGGGTCTCTGCCGCGGCCTTAAAAAGCATCAAGCGACTTTCAATTGCGGTTGATTCTGTTGCACCAAATCCGCTGGGAGATGTTAATCCGCCCGAAGTAGGAGTCGAGTCTCGGCATAGTGTATTCTACTTTCATCTATGTACGTAATATCTTCGCTTGAAGAAAGTATGCTTGTTCTTTTCTCTACCTTAATACCGCTTGTTATACGTCGAGTTATTCTGCTGGCAACTTGTCGTATGACAAGTTTATCCAATTCTACACCTGTGCAAAACCACTGCCCCGAGTAAAAGCGGTAACTCACTTTTTTGCTTGTGAATATGGTTTTTTGTGGTACAATACAACATAAGTGTTCAACTTCAAACCGTACATTGGCATTTAAGCAATAGAGAAAATGAGGTAAAACCATGGGTGCTGTGTCAAATAGAAAATGGGATTTCTGGATAAACAAAGCGTATTTTGATGCTATCTTTTCGGACAGCGGCTTTTTTGAATGTGTTCTTGTGCAGACGCTAATGACCCCACAGACAGTAGAATTTCTTTCGGAAAGATTTACAATCGGTTCAAAGGGTGTACTTATAACTTCACATTCCAGTAGAGAATTTGTGGAAATGAATATGCGGTCTGTTGATGGACTTCTCTGTTTAAAAATCCGAGATACATTTCACTCTGATTGCAATTTGGACGATTTAATAAAATCCATCTTGGAGACCATAGATGCGATTTCAATTTGTGTTGATGCTTCACTGGAATGCAATAGAATTGACTTTATCAGCGATCATCATGGGAGAATCTTCTCTGCAACAAGAAGACCGTTTCGGCGCGGGATGGCTTTTGAAATAGAAGAGCGATGTACTGCACAACAAAAACTCTTGACTGATCTAAGTTATTACAAACCAGCAGCACCGGAATTAAAAGTTGCGATCCAGCACTACCTAACAGGCATGACGCTTCTTGGTCTGGAAGATCAGTTGTCCGGCTTGACCGATGCGGCTTTTATGCAGTTTTTCCAAGGCTGCGAGGCACTTTCTAATGCTACAGAAGAAACCAAAGGCTTGTGTACGCACTTATGTCGCTACATAGCTAAACTCGGTTGCCGTGATGCTATGGTCTTGCAGATATTAGCTTTTCATGTATATCAGGTTCGAAATAAGTATTTTGGGCATGGAGATGTAGCGCATAATTTTAATGCGATTAACGACTATGAGCTTGCATACCAGCTCACAAAGCAACTGCTTGTGGTTCGATACTTGTGTAAGAGGCTAATAGATATAAATGCGCCTTCTAAACAAACATTGATTCGCGAAATGAGATTTTTTCCTCAAGCTGGCTCAGAAATGTTTCATGGCACTATTGAAGAACTAAGCACCACTTTTAGAGTCGATTATCCCAAAAGAAAAGCCAAAATATATGATGAAAAGGGGGAGAAAATCGAAGAGTATACGATAACGTAAAGAAGATGTGTTCGGGTCGGGCAAAAATAACCACTTGGCTGTAACCTCCCGGCACAAACAGATGATACCGTGCTAGACCGTCTATGCCCTTACGTAGATCTGTATACTCACAGGCGACATTGACTTTATTTGCACCGGCGAAATCATTCAGCATAGACGCAGAGACTCCACCAGCATTTTCAGCCGCTCCGCATCGCATCTGGAGTAAACATCCAGGCTGGCGTTGCCAATATTGTCCGCCATCACAATTCGTTGTAGCCCTTGTGTATCATGCAGAGAGCCTTTGGCGATAATCGCCAAAGGCTCTCTGCTTTTTTGTTTTGGTACATTCCGCGCAGCCATAAAATTTAGCCTTATTTTTAGCCTTATAACTTCAAAATTTGATAATACAGTCCGGCAGCATTTAACAGCATGATTTCCTGCAAGCCCTGTATTTCCAACACTTCCCGGCATCGGTCAACACGACGCAAGACCGCCCCACGGCGATTCAAATCCGGGTGTCACCTCCAACCAAAACTCCCGAAACACCTGTGTTTCGGGAGCTTTGTCATGCCCGAAAGCAGATTTTTCCTTATTATTCCTCTCCAGCGGCAAAAACCGCCCACTGTCATCTGCCTTTTTCATGCGGCCGCGTCCATCATGCACCGGCACACCTCCCGCGATGCCGCTGCGGGATCGGCTGCGCCGGCCGTCAATTTCATCAAGCTTCCCCCCAATAAAACCCCATATTTCGGTCATCCTTCCCCTTTTTCGATTAACCCCTTGACAAGCTACTCCCGGCATGGTATTCTAACAGAAATGCACAGGAAAGGGGCGATATATGTGACCGCGGCAACGAAGAGCAATCGACTCAACGGCGGTGCTTTTTTCTCCTGTGTGATTGGTGTTTCCTGCGGCAGTGGTGTTTTTTTCCCTGTGGCGGATACCTGTTTTCCTTATTTTAATACCCGGCTTCGTTGATGTATTTCCACATCACCGAAGACCGGTTTTTTTTATGGGAGGGCCGTTCCTCCCGGGTCGCTATCCACCCATGTCGGAGAAGGGAGTCAGAACATGCAGCAACTTACCCTGCAAATCATTGAAAATGTCCTGTTGGTCCCCGGGATCTGCCGGATGCGTCTGGCCGGCGACACCAGCGCCATTACTGCGCCGGGCCAGTTTCTGGAACTGCAGCTGGAGGGCGGCTTTCTCCGCCGTCCCCTGTCCATCTGCGACTGGGACGACGATACCGTCACCATCATCTATCGCAAGGTGGGAAAGGGCACGGCCATTCTCTCCACCATGCATCCCGGTGAAACCGTCAACGTGCTGGCCGGTCTGGGCAACGGCTTTGACGTGTCCGCCTGCGGTCAGCACCCGCTGCTGGTGGGCGGCGGCATCGGCACGCCGCCGCTGTACGGTCTGGCGCGCCGCCTGATCGCCGCCGGAAAGCAGCCCAAGGCACTGCTTGGCTTCAATACCCGCAAAGAGGTATTTTACGAGCGGGAGTTTGCCGCGTTGGGCGTCCCCACCACCGTTGCCACAGTGGATGGCAGCTACGGTGTAAAGGGTCTGGCCACGCAGGTGCTGCCCCATGATTTTGACAGCTTTTGCGCCTGCGGCCCGCTGGTCATGATCCGCGCCCTGTGCGCCGCCACGGACAAGCCCGGTCTCCTCAGTCTCGAGGCCCGCATGGGCTGCGGCTTCGGCGCGTGCATGGGCTGCACCATTGAAACCACCGGCGGACTCAAGCGCGTTTGTAAGGAAGGACCTGTATTTCGGAGGGAGGAACTGATATGGCAGTAACAACAGTAGACCTTTGCGGCATCACACTGGATAACCCCATCATCCCGGCCAGCGGCACATTCGGCTACGGCTACGAGTTTGCCGAGATCTACAACATCAATTGTCTGGGCACCTTTTCGTTCAAGGGTACCACGCTCCACCCCCGCAAGGGCAATGCGCAGCCCCGCATCGCGGAGTACGAGGGCGGGCTGCTCAATGCCGTCGGGCTGCAAAACCCCGGTGTAGACGCCGTCATTGCCGAAGAACTGCCCCGGCTGAAAAAAGTATTTCATAAGCCTGTCATGGCCAATGTCAGCGGTTTCAGTCTGGAGGAATATGTAGAAGTCTGCCGCCGTCTGGACGCGTGCGAGCAGGTGGGATGGCTGGAGGTCAACATCTCCTGCCCCAATGTACACGGCGGCGGCATGAGCTTCGGTACCGACCCCAAGGCGGCGGCGCAGGTCACCCGCGCCGTCCGTGACGCGGTGAAAAAGCCGGTCATCGTCAAGCTCTCTCCCAACGTCACCGACATCGCCCAGATCGCCAAGGCCTGCGAGGATGCCGGCGCCGACGCTGTCAGCCTCATCAACACGGTGCTGGGTATGCGCATCGATCTCAAAACCCGCCGTCCCCTGCTGGCCAACGGCACCGGCGGCATGTCCGGCCCCGGCATTTTCCCGCTGGCGCTGCGCATGGTCTGGCAGGTCTATGAGGCCGTTTCCATCCCCATCGTGGGTATGGGCGGCGTCTGCTCGGCAGCGGATGCCGTGGAGATGATGCTGGCAGGCGCCACCGCCGTGCAGATCGGTGCGGCCAACCTTACCAGCCCCTTTGCCTGTCTCGACATCGTGGATTCCCTTCCCGATGTTATGGACTACTATCATATTAACGACATCAAAGAGATCATTGGAGGAGCACATCATGGGTAAAGACGTTATCATCGCGCTGGACTTCCCCAGCCGTCAGCGCACGCTGGCCTTTCTGGACAATTTCACGAATGAAAAGCCCTTTGTCAAAATCGGTATGGAGCTGTTTTTTGCCGAGGGTCCGTCCATCGTCCGCGAAGTCAAGGCCCGCGGCCACAAGATTTTTCTGGATCTGAAAATGCACGATATCCCCAACACTGTCCGCAGCTCCATCTCGGTGCTGTCCGGGTTGGAGGTTGATATGCTGAATCTGCACGCCGCCGGCACCCGCACCATGATGGAGGCCGCCATGGAGGGTCTGACCCGGCCCGACGGTACCCGTCCCCTGCTGATCGCCGTCACCCAGCTCACCTCCACCAGCCAGCAGAGCATGACCAACGAGATCCTCATCGACAAGCCTCTGGACGAGGTGGTTATCTCCTACGCGCAGAACGCGGCAGCCGCCGGGCTGGACGGTGTGGTCTGTTCCCCGCTGGAGGCCGGCATGATCCACGCAGCCTGCTCTCCCAACTTCCTGACCGTTACACCCGGCATCCGCTTTACCGATTCCAAGGCGGACGATCAGGTGCGTGTCACCACGCCTGCTCACGCCAAGCAGCTGGGTTCTGATTATATCGTGGTGGGGCGTCCCATCACCAAGTCAGCGGACCCTGTCGCGGCCTATCGCCGCTGCATGGAGGAGTTCGTTGGATGAGCTGGGATACCCTCCTCTTTGATCTGGACGGCACGCTGACCGACTCCGGCCCCGGCATCATGCACGCGGCACAGTACGCCCTGCGCGGCGGCGGCGTCCATGTTGCAGACAGCCGTACCCTGTCATTTTTTGTGGGCCCGCCGCTGGCGGACAGCTTTCTGCGCTACTTCCCACCCGAGGAGGTCAACGCCGCCATCGCCCGTTTCCGGGAGTATTACCGTGAAACCGGCTGGCTGGAAAACGCCCCCTATCCCGGCATCGAGAATTGCCTTCAGGCGCTGTGCGCCGCCGGAAAAAAGCTGTATGTGGCCACCTCCAAGCTGGAATCTCTGGCGTTTCAGGTGCTGACCCATTTTGGGCTTGCCCACTACTTTTCCGGTATCTGCGGCGCGCCGCCGGACGATATTGAAGCCGGGCGAAAGGCCGCCGTCATCGGTGCTGCTCTGTCCGCCGCCCGCTGCGGCGACCTCTCCCGCGCCGTTATGATCGGTGACCGGGAGCATGACATTCTGGGCGGCCGTCAGGCCGGCCTGCAAACCGTGGGCGTACTGTATGGCTACGGAAGTCTGGCAGAACTGACCCACGCCGGTGCCGATGCCATTGCGGCCACACCGGATGCACTGCGGGAGCTGCTCCTGCACCACGACTGAAAGGAGAACCACCATGGAACAACAACGTAAGGTCGCCGAGGGACTGCTGTCCATCCGCGCCGTCTTTTTCCGCCCCGAGGAGCCCTTTATCTGGGCCAGCGGCATCAAAAGCCCGGTCTACTGTGATAACCGCCTGATCCTGACTGCACCCGAGGTGCGCAGCACGGTAGAGTCCGCGCTGGCCGACACCATCCGCCGCGAATATCCGGACGCAGAGGTGCTGATGGGCACCAGCACCGCCGGTATCGCCCACGCCGCCATCGTCGGCCACATGATGGGCCTGCCCATGGGGTATGTCCGCTCCTCCGGAAAGGATCACGGCCGCCGCAACCAGATCGAGGGCCGCCTTGAGCCGGGTCAGAAGGTGGTGGTCATCGAGGATCTGATCTCCACCGCCGGCAGCGTGCTGGACGTGGTGCAGGTGCTGCGTGACGCCGGGGCCGAGGTGCTGGGTGTTGCCAGTATCTTCACCTACGGAATGCAGAAGGGTCTGGACCGGCTGGCTGCCGCTCATGTGGAAAACCACAGTCTGACCTGCTTTGATGTGATTGCGCAGGTGGCCGCCGAGCAGCACTACATCCGTCAGGAGGATGTGGCCCGGCTGATCCGCTTCCGCAACAATCCCTCCGACGAGAGCTGGATCACCGCCCGCGCCTGAGCGCGTCTCTAAAAAACAGAAAATCCCCCGCAGCAGGCCGCTTTTGCGGCTGGCTGCGGGGGTTCTTTTATCTCGCTCAGGTGTTGCTCGTATTGGTCGAGCGCAGCATCACGTCGTGATAGCCGCCCTCCACAATGCTGGTGGCGGAAACCAGCGTCAGCTTTGCGTTCTTCTGCAAGTCGGGAATGGTGGTCACGCCGCAGTTGCACATGGTGGATTTCACCTTGTACAGGCTGCGCGCCACGTTGTCCTGCAAGGAACCGGCATAGGTAACGTAGGAATCCACACCCTCTTCAAAGGCCAGACCGGTCTTGCCGCCCAGGTCATAGCGCTGCCAGTTGCGGGCGCGGTTGGAGCCCTCGCCCCAGTATTCCTTGACGTAAACGCCGTTCACCAGCAGCTTGTTGGTGGGGGACTCGTCAAACCGGGAGAAATACCGGCCCAGCATCAAAAAGTCCGCGCCCATGGCC
>CAKTGD010000073.1 GCA_934561335.1 uncultured Oscillospiraceae bacterium | reverse complement strand
CGTGTCAGGATCAGCGTATAGGCGACCGTAATGACAATCAGAGCGGCGAGATGGAGCAGGTGCATTTCCGTGGTAAGGTTTGTATCATTTGCAAAGGTACCGAGCGTGTTGATGGCGGAATGGACGATGATGCAGGGGAGCAGGCTGCCGCCGCGATAAAAGATCGTGACCAGCAGGAAGCCGACCGCGATGGCAAAAACGATCTGGCACAGGTTATCGACCAGATCCATACCGCTGCCGTTGAACAGGTTGATGATATGCCCAATGCCGAAGGTTACGCTGGAGATAACAATAGCAGACTTGATATTGTCTTTTGCAACGGCCTTAAACAGCAAACCCCGGAAGATCACTTCCTCCAAAAATCCGACGCAGAGCATACATACGATGCGGCAGACCGTTGCTGCAGGCGAGTAATTGAGAGCGACACCGTTCCAGAGGTTTCCCGATGCCAGAATCACAAGCGGCACATAGTAGAGAAACCGCCATGCGGGAACGGGCGTTTTACAAAGCCCATACCGCTTCTGCAAGTTGTTCTTTCGGATAAAGGCGAAAAGCACGACCGTCTGCAAAACGCAGAAAGCGGCGCTTGCCGCGTATGCGACCCCGATGGCCTTGTTCAGCGGATTCGCCAGCGATTGCAGAACGCAGTAAACCACGATCCATACAATCGCAAAGGTCAGCTCGTTTTTCTCATATAGCTTTTTCATGTCGTTTCCTCCCGTGCAGCTACATCAATTACACCCCCGTGACCTGAGAAAGCGTCACAACAGAGCAGCCCTTGCTTGCATAGTACGCGAGCAGCTCCGGCAGCTTCTTTTTATCGTAACTCGTGATGCAGTCTGACAGCACATGAACGGTGTAGCCGCTTTTCGCCATGTTGTAGCAGGTGGATTTGATGCAGGCCGCAGCGTCCGCACCAACGACGTAAAACTCGGAAATCTCATGCTCCTGAATAAAGGCGATAAATGCCTCGCTGGTCAGGGCATTGCTCTTTACCTTCGTAAAGATATGATCGGATACGACGTGCAGCTCCGGCACCAGCTCTGCACCACGGGTGCCGGGCTTGAAGGTTTTTGTTCCCGCAGAAAGGTTGTTATGCTGAATGTAAACGATCCACAGTTCCTTTTGCTCTGCCCAGTCGATCGCTTTGTTGACTTTTGCAATGATTTCCTTGTAGTTTTTCGTGATGTTATTTTGCAGGTCGATCACGACCAGTGCGCTATTTTTCACTCCATGTTCCTCCCTGAATTTCAAAATTCGATTTTATAAAAAGACGCAGTACAAACCGATTTTCTCGGATTGCACTGCGTCTAAGCGTCTGGCATTTTGATTTCTTCAATTTTTCCGTCCTTGAAACGAATTACGCAGGTGTATTTGCACTTCGGGCAGAATAGCGGAAAATCCTCCAATACTGTATGTGGCCGTATCTGTGTCCTTGTTTTGCCGCCGCATCTTGGGCAGCAAAGCCAACGCAATTTCAGGGTTTCATCCATCCGTGGCATTTCGCTTCGCTTGTCAGCCAATGTACCGACAGCGCCTGCACATTCTTTCATGCCATTTCCTCCTGCGCGGCCAATATTGCACCTCTGTACGCCTGCTCCAACTGAGAATTGATAAGCTCCTCGTCGTATTTCAGCGAATTATTGGCGATGATACTTGCATACCCGTGGGCAAACAGAAAAACCGTCAGGAAGACCTTTTTCGTCTGTTCCATGCTGACGCCTAAAGCGCTCTGCATGGCTGAAAGAACAGGGAGAAGCTCCGCAGCGTCGATCAGCTCAAGCAGGGTCTTTCCGCTGAAATAATCCGACTGAAACAGGAACCGGAACAAATGCGGTTCTTCGATTGCAAAGCGGATATAATTCATTCCGATCCCAAGCGCAGCACCCTTCGGCGGTTTTTTCATATTCATCAGATATTCCGAATGATAGAGGTCTGCCTTCGCATAGACCGTCCTTTTCAGTTCTTCAATCGTTGCAAAGTGATACATGACGGGCTGTGTGGAGCAATGTAGCCTTTCGGAAACAGTCCTTGCGTTGATGCTATCCACTCCTGCTTCACGGGCGACCGCAAAGGCTGCGTCAACAATCATTTCTTTTGTGACTTTTGCTTTTGCGGGCATACGCACACCTCCAATTTATAACTTGCATTATGTATAATTGGAATTATACAACGTACAATACACATTGTCAATCCGTCTGGAGTAAAATTTACAAATAAATACCTCACCTGGTTTCGCTGCCTTGGCCTTGGAGATCACGGTTTTGGAGGGGCGGCGAACGAGGGTAAGAAAGCGGCAAGCAATGTAGCGTTGCCGGGAAACTCGGACCACAATTTCTCCAAATCTCCGGCAGAAAAGCAAAGCATCCCATTCATCAGGTTAGTAGTCGATGTTCAGCCCAGCCGGGTACAGAAGGCAGCACATGGCCTGCACCTGTTTGAGCCAGTCGGGTTCCATCCGTCCCGCTTTGAGAAACTCCGCCACCATCTGCCCGGCGATGTACTCCTTCAAAATGCGCTCCTGCGGGGCATCCACCGCCAGAAGCCGGGGCATGGGGATACCGAGTTTCCGCAGCGTTTCATAATCGTGCAGCTCGGCTTGCAGCTTGTCACCAAAGGTGTAGTATTCGCAAGGCTCGTGGTGGATCTGTTTCAGGACATATTGCGTTGTTCCATCTGTCACCAGATAGGAGTAGCCGCCTTTTCCTTCCCCAAGAAGCTGGAGTACGGTATATTCCGCATCGTTTACCGTCAATGTATCAGGCATCGTTCTATTAGCGGCCCCTATCTGCAGCGTCCGTGTCCTCATGGGAAACAAGCACTTTTTGCTCCAGCTCTGCGCCATAGCGGGAAATCATCGCCGCGAGGATCAGGACAATGCCGGTCATAACGCATCCAACGTTTCCGATTATTAGAATCCGTTTCACACCCTGCCAGATCGCAACCGCCTCCGATATGGCAACGACGACAACGGGAATCCAGATAAAGCGGATACCCAGCCCTTTAAGCCGTTCCGCGCTCACTTCGGTGAAGGGAGTCCCGTCCACCAGTTCGGCTTTGAGATAGCCGTGCGTTGATCCAAACAAAATGGTCTGTACGATCAGCATGAGTGTGACAGACAGCAGATCCCGCATCCTTTCATCATGTCGAGCTTTTTGCTGATACCTTTAGGCGGCGGATAAGCCTCCGTTCTTACTGGGTGAAGAAAGATAGCTTTAGCATAAGATCACATATCCACTTTTTCGTAGGCGGCAGCCGACATACGGAAGGTCGGCAGCATACCCACGATATAGACTACGATACTCACCGCCAGCATCGGGATTAGACGCAGCTGTGTGGCCGCGTCCATATCGTCCAGCCAGCTCAGCGCCGGGATGTGGGGCAGGGCTTCCAGCACCAGCATGAGCAGCGCCATGGGAATGGTGGCCTTGATAAAGGCTACGCCCACCTTATAGCCGTTCTTGTAGAAAGAGGGCAGGAATACGACGTTGAACAGCGCATAAATCAAGAAGCCTGCCGCCAGCAGCGCCAAATTGGGGTCAAGCCCCACCAAATTGTCCTTGCCCGGCTGCAAACGCGCTGCCAGCAGGCAGCAGGGTGCCAGCAGTACCAGCGACAGCAGCTCGATCAGCGCCGTAAACAGGCAGCCAGCCTTAACTGCGTCCCGTTTGGGAACCGGCAGCAGCGCCGTGTAGTAGAGATCCTTCTTTTCCCGCATGTCCAGAAAGCTGAAGAAAAGCCCCAGTGTGACGTAGAAGAAAATGACGGTGTAGGGGTAATTGGGGATAATGACCACGATACCAAACAGGCAGAAGATCAGCGTCATGGGATGACATACCAGCCGTAGCTGTTTATATAATAGCGCTTTCATCCAGCGGCCTCCTTTCCACGTGTACGATGATGTCCTCCAGCGTAGCGCCCACGTCCTTATAGTGGGTGCGAAAATCGTCCAGAGAACCAGTGTATTGTAGCTCGCCATCCTTGATAAAGGCAATGTGGGTGGCGCACTTCTCCAGATCGGAAGTAATGTGGGTGGAGAACAGCACGCTGCGCGTACCATCCGCCACCAAGCGGCGCAGCAGCTCCGTCAGTTCGTCGCGGCTTACCGGGTCAAGACTGCTGGTAGGCTCGTCCAGAATGAGCAGGCGGGCGTTGTGGCTCAGGGCGATGGCAATCATGTATTTGACCTTCATGCCGCTGGATAGCTGATCCACACGCTTTTCCTCGTCAATGGCAAACAGGCGCAGATAATGGCGGTATTTGTCCTCGTCCCAGTTGTCGTAGAACCGGCGGGTAACGTCGGTGATAACACGAATCTTCTTTTTAGGGTAGAAGTCGATGCCGCCCAGCACCACGCCCAGTTCGCGCCGGATGGCGCGCTCGTTTGCGGCGTAGTCCATGCCGAACACTTTGACCTCACCTGCGTCCGGATGCACCATACCCAAAATGGATTTCAACGTGGTGGATTTTCCAGCGCCGTTGCGTCCGATAAATCCCATCACCGCGCCCTCCGACACGGAGAAGGACACGCCGTTCAGGGTAAACGCCGGGTAATGCTTCGTCAGCCCCTGTACCTCCAATACGTTCATTTGTCATTTGCCTCCTTAGCCTCGCTGGGCAGACTGTTGAATACTGTCTTCAGCAGCGGGTTCAACTTGTCCACGGTTTGCAGCGCAATCCCTTTCTCTTTGTCTGCCATCAGCACCAGCGTATCCCCCGGCTGGAGGCCGAACATATCCCGTGCCTCCTTGGGAATGACGATCTGCCCTTTGGGGCCAATCTTCACGCTGCTTATAAAATGCTGTTCATCTCTGCTCATGTGATTACTCTCCTTAGTTGGATTAGTATAATTTTTCTTACTTATCGCAACTTTAGCACACGAGGCGTCGAATGTCAAGAATGAAAGAGATGCAGCGCTCAACTATAAGTGGTTGGTATCAAAATATGATACCAACCACTTTTTACACTGGATAATCTTCGCTGTCCTGCCGCATCAGCCATTGCTCAGAGGACGGGAAGGCTATGGATTCAACTCTTTCGGAAAAAGCGCTCGCAATGCTCATACGGAGGTAATCCCTTGTCGGTGATCTCGATATAGTCAGCCTTTGTCATACCGTATAAGTAGTAATCACAGTATGTGTTTACCATCTTACCGTCGCGGATAAGACCCTCACGTTTGAAGCCGGTTTTCTCCAAGGTCTTATACGATGCGATGTTCTGCGTGTGAACATCCGTCCATAAACGCTGCAATTCCGTTTCCTCAAAGCAGAAAATAGCAACTCTCGCCAATGCTTCGGTCATAAGGCGGCTGCCTTGATAGGCGGGTGAAAGTCGAAACGCCACTTTTGCCATGCGGTCATTTTCAATGAGATACACCCACATATCGCCAACCACTTTGCGATCCTGCTTATAGACGATCCCCCAATGAAAACTTTTCGTGGGCTTCTCTGGCTTTTGAAAAAGCAGTTCCTGGTTCAGATCGCTTTTGCCGGGGCGCTTGCCCCAATACTGATAGACGGAGCTATCGCCCAGCCATTCTTTCAGATCCGCAGTATCTTCTTTCCTAAGCGGACGCAGGACAAGTCGTTCCGTTTCAAGAACAGGTTTGTACAGAACATAATCCTGTAATTTCATAAGCTGCCCTCTTAGAAGTTGAATACCTGACCCCAATCAAAATAGCCTGATGCCTCCGTGCTTTTCGGCCATCCGCTGCTCCACGCGGGAACACCGGGCGCTTCCACACGATCAAAGCTCGGCGTATAGGGCTTAATATCGAGTACGGGCGTATTGTCATTGGCATCAATGAACGCAACACGAATGATGCCCTTGACAAAATCAATATGGATCACTTCGGATGCCGTCATTGCGATGGGATTTGGCCGTGCGGGAGAGCGTGTCGCAAATACGCCCATGATTTCAGGCGCGTCCTTATAGGGCTGCTGGGTCTGTAACTCGTGCCGATCCGCTTCGTTGTCACATTCGCTGAACCACCAAAGGACATTGATGTGGTTAAAGCCGTCCAGCGCTTGCAGACCGGGAATGTACTCCGGATTCAACTGGATAAAGGCTCCGTTCTCGTCATTTTTTACTATGCCAATAGCGTTGAGCTGATAGGCCATATTTTTGCCTCCTTGATTTGTGATGGCCTCAGCATAAGACCTCACATCATGTGAGATACAAGGGGGAAAAATAAAAAATGCTCTGCTTTTTTGCAGAGCATTTCAAAGTCCATTATGTGCGATCCAGCGGGATTTGGAGTTCAATGAGATATTTTGCGGGGTCACTCTCATTCCACGGACCTCGGTGTACGATTTGACGCATGGGGTTTGCCATTTTGTATTCGCTGTTTTTCTGCAACCAGTCAGCAAAAGCAAGGTACTGAAGTGATCGACGCAGCGGTTGAAGCCACCTGCACGGAAACCGGTTTGACCGAGGGCAAGCACTGCTCTGTCTGCAATGAAGTTCTGGTTGCGCAGACTGTTGTTGACAAACTTCCGCACGACTTTGGGAATAACCTCGAATATTGCGCAAACGGCTGTGGAACAAAGAACCCCAATTATGTTCCGACCTACAATCCGCCGCACAAACCCTCTGTGAAGCCGAATCCGACTCCCTCTAAGCCTGAAACTTCCGAAAATCCGTTTGTGGATGTAAAGAAGGATGACTATTACTACGATGCGGTGATCTGGGCGGTCGGCAAGGGAATCGCCAAGGGTGTGACTGACACCACGTTCCAGCCCAACGCTTCCTGCACCCGTGCGGAAATGGTGACGTTCCTTTATCGTGCGGCGGGATCGCCTGAACCGACCAACAAGGTTAACCCGTTCACCGATGTTGCAGAGGACTCCTACTATTACAAAGCGGTGCTGTGGGCAGTTGAAAAAGGTATTGCAAAGGGAACCAGCGCAACGACATTCTCTCCGAATGATCTTTGCACGCGCGGTCAGATCGTGACATTCCTCTATCGCTATATGGGAAAATGATGTAATTGAAAAGGAGCGGGACGCGTTGTCCTGCTCCTTTTCCTTTGACGCACAAAAAGCACACAGACTTCAAAAATCTGTGCGCTTTTTCCTTTTGGAACGCTCAAATAATCATTGCGTCCGCGGCGGGAGAGTGGTATAATGAAAGTACAAAAAACATAGCCGTATCAAGGCTTTCGGCGTATTTGCGAGGGCGTGGTTTGACTGGCGCTTTCTCCATGATGCGCAGCATCAAGGGCAACTGGCAGTCAAGAGGTCAGCGGTTCGATCCCGCTTATCTCCACCATAAAACACCTCGAAACCTGACGGTTTCGGGGTGTTTTATTGTTCTCTGGCAGAAAAAGCCGTCTGAACATTGAAATTTTGCCTGAAAAAGGGTATAATTTATTGGCAAGAAACGCTCTCTCCGCGAGAGCGCTTAACATATTATTTGCGATCAACAAGTTTACTTGAGGTGGGAGGAGCATTTTTTTGGATTCGGATATCATCATCGTGGGCGCCGGTGTGGTTGGCTGCGCCCTGGCGCGTGTTTTGAGCCGGTATGACTGCAATGTCGTGGTGCTGGAAAAGGCGGACGACGTGGCGGAGGGCACGAGCAAGGCCAACAGCGGCATCGTGCATGCGGGCTTCGACGCACATCCCGGCTCGTTGAAGGCGCGCCTCAATGTGGAGGGTACGGCAATGTACCCTGCGCTCTGCGAGGAGCTGGGCGTGCCCTACAGCCGTCCCGGCGCGCTGGTGCTGGGCTTTGGTGAGGCGGACCGCGCCACCATCGAAAAGCTTGTAAAGCAGGGCGCGGAAAACGGCGTGCCCGGCGTGCGCCTTATCGAGCGCGAGGAGATCCTGACGATGGAGCCGAACGTAAACGGCGACGTCGTCTGCGCGCTGTACGCGCCCACGAGCGGCCTCACCAGCCCCTATGAGCTGACCTATGCGCTCGCCGACCATGCCGC
>CAKTGD010000072.1 GCA_934561335.1 uncultured Oscillospiraceae bacterium | reverse complement strand
CAGTCGGCATAGGTGCCGGTGCGCAGGCGACGGCCGCGCTTGGTGTCCTTCTTGGTCAGGATGTGGCTCTTGAACGCATGAGCTCTCTTGACCTTACCGGATTTCGTCAGATTGAAGCGCTTCTTTGCGCCGCTGTGGGTCTTCAGTTTAGGCATAGTTGTTTCTCCTTCCTATATTGCGCGATTGCAAAAAGAATACAAAATTATTTACCGGCCTTGGGAGCCAGGAAAATGGACATATTACGGCCTTCCATCTTGGCGGATTTCTCCATGGAAGCCAGCTCGGCGCACTGCTCGGCAAACTTGGTCAGCAGCTCGCGGCCAATCTCAGTATGGGCCATCTCGCGGCCGCGGAAACGAACGGATACCTTGACACGGTTACCGTCGGTGAGGAACTTCTGCGCGTTTTTCAGCTTGGTGTTGAAATCGCCCACGTCAATACCGGGAGACATGCGGATTTCCTTGATCTCCACCACATGCTGGTTTTTACGAGCCTCTTTTTCGCGTTTGCCCTGCTCAAAACGATACTTGCCGTAGTTCATGAGTTTGCATACGGGCGGAACGGCCTGCGGGGAGATCTTGACCAGATCAAGGCCGCGCTCTTCCGCGATATGCAGCGCCTCGTCAGACGACACGATTCCCATCTGCTCGCCGTTCTCGCCGATGAGCCGAATCTCGCGATCGTTGATATCCTCGTTCAGTTGATGCACTACCTTGCTAATACTACAAGCACCTCCAATCAAAAATAAAACGCGAATGCAACATGCATCCGCGCAACACCAAAAAGCCGCTTTTACGGGCTTTTGAATCGCTGTTGACCTCTTTGCCGTGGGCGGGAGGTGAGGCGGATGCACCGACCTTCTTTGTTTTGCAAAGGTATTATACCTGTTCCCTGCTGCTTTGTCAACCTATTTTTGTGGAATATTTTCATTTTTTTCATGTATAAAGGATGCTTTTACGGGAAATGATAGGCTTGCACGAATAAAGGAGGTGCAACTGTATGGACAACAAGAATTACAAGAACACCAAGGATACCACCAACACCCAGAATACCCAGAATACCCAGAACACGCAAAACACCCAGAATACAAACACCAAGAACAACAAGAACGCCAAGGACAGCAACAACTGCCGGTAAAGGCGGATAAAGCATCGGGTATCGCAGGCAAAGCCGCGGAGCATACGCTCCGCGGCTTTGTTGGCAGAAGGACGGCTTACGCCAGCTTATCGGGATACACGCCCGCGTCGTGGAGCTTTTGCAGCGCGGCGGCCACGCGGGGACGATCCTCGTGATAGGTCATGCCAAACCACTGGTCGGCAGAGTGGAGCACGGACACCGTCAGCTCGCCCTTATCCATCAGCTGGCCCACCATGGCGGGCAGCAGGCACTCGGCCTTGACATCATCGCCCACATGGCGGAGGAAATCATGGAAGTAGCGCTCCATATCCTCATAGATGGTGGGAGAAAAGCCCCAGAAGTTCATGGACACCACACTGTCGCCGTCCAGCTCGCGGCGGACACCGTCGCTCATATCGGCAATGCTGCCGTCCGGGAACTGCTGGATTTTCATGGTTTCGTGAATGGCGGTCAGCTGATCGTCCGCCGTGCGGCACACGCCGCGGGTCACCGTGCCGTATTTGCTGACGGTGTTCTTCAGGAGATAGCCCACCATGACGGCGCGGCCGCGCTCCGGCAGCGTCTGAAGCGCCTCGTACATGGTGCGGTAAGCGTCCACACCGTAATAGTCGTCGGCATTGATGACGCAGAACGGCTCGTGGACAAACTCGCGGGTACACAGCACCGCATGGGCCGTGCCGAAAGGCTTGGTACGCCCCTCGGGAATATGATAAAAGTCCGGCACGGAGGCAAAGGTCTGCTCGGCATAGCAGAATTTCACCTTGCGCCCGTCCGGCGTGCGCAGCGTTTCCAGTGCATCACCCGCCAGACGCTCTATCAGCTGGCGGATCTCCGGCTTGATGACAAACACCACCTTATCGAAGCCGGCGCGCGCCGCGTCATAAACGCCGTAGTTCATCAGGATCTCGCCGTGAGGCCCTACACCGTCCACCTGCTTGTCGCCGCCGTAGCGCGAGCCCATTCCGGCCGCCATGATCACCAGTGTTGCATGATGCATTTCCCTGTCCTCCTGTTTCGGTAATGGTACCAGAGACTATGATAACACGTTTATGGGTAAAGGGCAACCTTCTTTTCGACAGGAAAATTTGTAAAAATTTCGACTTTCCTATGGATTTTACGCGCGTCATCCCCTATAATAGATTTGTTGCGAAAAAATACGACAGGGGGTTCCCGCCTATGGAAAAATCCAAGCTGCTGGGGCATATCTTTGCCATCATCACCATTCTGGTCTGGGGCAGCTGCTTCGTGCTGACAAAAAATCTGCTGGTTTACTTTACGCCGATCCAGATCATTCCGCTGCGGATGGCGCTGGCCTATGTTACGCTGTGGATCCTGCGGCCCAAAACGCTGAAGCTGCCGTGGAAGGATGAGCTGATGTTTATTCTCATCGGTATCTCCGGCGGAAGCTTCTACTTCTATTTTCAGAATTCGGCGCTGGACCACACCTATGCCGCCAATGTCAGCATCCTGATCGCTATGAGCCCCATTCTGACGGTGCTGCTGGCACAGCTGTTCAGCCGGAAAAACGAGCGGCTGGGCAAGTTTGTGTACGTCGGTGCGCTGATCGCCATTGCCGGTGTGGTACTGGTGGTGCTCAACGGGCAGATTGCGTTCCACCTCAGCCCGGTGGGCGATATGCTGGCTCTGGCCGCGGCGCTGATGTGGGCGGTGTACTCGATCCTTATTAAAAAGTATACGGAACAATACGATAACTTTATCGTAACGCGCAGAGTGTTCCTGTGGGCCTTTCTTACATCGGTGCCGATCATGCTGCTTACCGACGGTATGCCCGTTCTGACGCCGCTGTTTACCGAGCCGAAGGTGCTGATCAGCTGGCTGTTTCTGGGCGTGATGGGCAACGCGGTGTGCTTTGCCATCTGGAACATCGCCTTCAAATCGCTGGGCGTGGTGGTCACCAACAACTACCTCTACGCCTCCCCCTTTGTAACGGTGTTCGTGGGGTGGCTGCTGCTGGATGAGCCTATCTCCGTGATGAGCATAATCGGCGCGGTGCTTATCACCGTGGGTGTGATCTTCGCGGACAAGGAATAAGAAATAAGTAAAAAACTCCGCCCGCGGGCGGAGTTTTTTTCATATCTTGATGTCGCAGGACATGCTCATGACGGCCGTGCCGCCGATGCGGACGGTGACCACACCGTTTTCATGATAGAGGCGGCTGCGGATCTGCGAGGGACGGCGCATATGCTCTCCTTGCAGGAAGGTGTTCTCCTCCGCCGGGTGCACCATGCCGTGGCGGTACAGGTAATAGGTCAGGGCGCCGTTGCTGGTGCCGGTGGCGCACTCCTCCGGAATGTCGTACAGCGGGGCATAATTGCTGCAATACGCGGTGCAGGCGTCCCCGCCGGGGCAGAACATGTGAACGCCGGTAACGTCATAGCGGCGGGACAGCTCCGTGACCGCCGCCTCATTCTGCACCGCCCGCATCAGGGTATCATGGTCCCGGACGGGCATCATGATATCGGCAAGGCCGGTGGAAACGATCCACGGTTCCAGCCCCTCCGGGCGGTCATCCACCGTCAGGCCGTAGGCGGCGTAAAGCGCGGGCCATTCCTCCTCCGTCAGCTTACGGAGAAGCTGCGGAGGGGCCATATCCATCCACACTGCGCCGCCGGAAACCTCGATATTCAGGTCGGCCGCCTTTGTGTGGGCGATGTGACTTCCCTCGCCGATCAGTCCCTCCTGCCGCAGCAGGGCAAAGGACGCCACCGTGGCGTGGCCGCACAGATCCACCTCTCCGGCGGGGGTGAAGTACCGCAGCGTCACGGTTCCATCGCTGTTCACAACGGCAAAGGCAGTTTCGGAATGCTTGAACTCAGCCGCGATCTGCTGCATGAGTCCGTCCTTCAGCGCCCGGTCCGGCAGAACAACGCCGGCCTGATTGCCGCCAAAAAGGGTTTTGGAAAAAGCGTCCATGACATAAGCGCGCATCAGCTCATCTCCTTATTGCATACAGGTTTTTCCACACGGTCAGACAGAATATTTCTTCTGGTATTCATCGTAATACCGCTCGAACGAGGCATCCTTCATGGCCTTGACACTGTTGAGATACTCATGGGTATCAAAGTTGTCGCTCTCCACCTCGATAATGGCAACGGCTATGTTGGAGCAGTGGTCGGCCACACGTTCGTAGTTGGTCAGCAAATCGTTGAACACAAAGCCCTGATTCAGGGTACACAGTCCCTGCTGAAGGCGCTCTACATGGTGGGACTTCACCTCGTCGCACAGCCCATCGATGATCTCCTCCAGCGGCTCCACGCGGGCCGCCAGCTGAAGATTGCCCTCTACAAAGGCGTCGATGGCGGTGCTGATGATCTCGGTAACGGCGCTCTCCAGCACCTCAAGCTCGTGGAGGGCGCTGGGAGAAAAATCTACCCGCTTTTCATCGATCTCCTGACAGACATCCGCAATGTTGCAGGCATGGTCGGAAATACGCTCGAAATCGGAAATGGTATGGAGGTACTTGGCCACCTCCTCCGTTTGATCCGGGGTAAGGGAGCGGGCCGTCAGCTTCATGAGATAGGTGCCCAGCTTGTCCTCATAACGGTCAACAAGCTGCTCGGCCTCATCGACCTTCTCATAGCCCCGCTCGCTGTACTCAAGACGCAGGTGCATGGCGCGCAGCAGATTGTCCCGCGCCTTTTCCGCCATGGAGGCGGTGACAAGGCGGCTTTGCTCAATGGCCAGCGCCGGGTGCTGGAGAAAGCGCTCTTCCAGCAGATCCATATCGTGCTGCTCCAAAAGCTGGCTGCCGCTGCTGTCCGGCACCAGCCACGCCACCAGCTTTTCCAGCAGCGGTATGGCAGGCATCAGCACCAGAACGGTGGCAAAGCGGAACAGGGTATTCATCAGCGCCACGGTAACCGTGGTCATGATGGTATCCATAAAGGTGAAGTGCGCGATCGCGTTGACCCCGTAAAACAGCACCGCCCAGATCGCCGCGCCCAACACATCGATGAGCAGATAGACAAAGGCGGTGCGCCGGCCGCTGATATTGGCGCCCAGCGCCGAGAGCAGCACAGGCACGGCCGCACCGATGGCAATGCCCATGATGATGGGCAGGGCTATCTGAAAGGTGATGGCGCCGGTGCCGGCCAGCACTTGCAGGATACCCACGGCGGCGCTGGCGCTTTGCAGAACGCTGGTAAACAGCAATCCCACCAGAATGCCCAGCAGCGGATTGGAAAACTTGGTGAGGATATCAATAAACGCCTGACTTTCACGCAGGGGGGAAACGGCGGAGGACATGGCGGTCATGCCGTACATCAGCACCGCAAAGCCCAGCAGGATATTGCCCACATGCTTGCTGGAGGGACGGCGCTTGATCATACGCAGCAGAATACCTGCCACGGCGACCAGCCCCGTCAGTGTGGCGGTGGACAGCAGGTCCACCCAGCCGCGCCCGCCGGAAAGACTGTTGAGGCACAAAATCCAGCCGGTGACACTGGTGCCGAGAATGGCGCCCATGATCACGCCGATGGCCTGACGCACCTTCATCATGCCGGAGTTGACAAAGCCCACCACCATCACAGAGGTGGCGGAGGACGACTGAATCACAGCGGTCACGCCGGTGCCCAGCAGCACACCTTTCAGCGGCGTGCCCGACAGTTTATAGAGCACCAGCTCCAGCTTGCTGCCGGCAACCTTTTTCAGGTTGTCGCCCATGACGGACATACCGTACAAAAACAGTGCGATGCCGCCCAACAGCGAAATGAAATCCGCAATTCCCATGCCTAAACTCTCCCATAATAACACAAGTATCGATACAAGTATCGATTCTACTACCAGTATACACGGCAGCTTATGGTTTGACAAGCTTTGTTATTTTTTGAACATACATTTGCCTTCAGGATGCGCGGTCAATTCTTAACACGCCTTAACGAAGAACGAATTGACAGGGGCCTCTTTCTCTGGTAAACTGGAAATATTATACATAATTTGTATAAAAATTTTTTGAAAGAAAGGAATTTCATCCAAAATGCTCAATGAGCGAAGTCTTTTATCGCAGTTCTTACATTTCGTAGCCGCAACAGTCGCGTCGCTGATGGTGTTCAGCCTCTACTCCATTGTAGATGGGCTGATGGTGGCCAAGGGCGTAGGCGAATACGCCATGGCAGCGGTGAATCTGGCGGTGCCGTTCACCAACGTGCTGTTCTCCATCGGCGTTATCTTTGCCGTGGGTACCAGCACCATCATCGCCATCTATCTGGGGCAGGAGCAGGTGGAAAAAGCCAATCGCCTGTTTTCCCAGAATACGGTACTGCTGATGGGCATCGGCCTGGCCGTCACCGCCCTGGTATTCGTTTTCCTCGAGCCGTTTGCCGTGCTGCTGGGCGCCAAGGGCGTGACCTATCAGTATACCATCGACTATCTCAGGGGTCTGGCTCCCTTCGCGCTGTGCTTCATCGTCTCCTATAACATGGAGGTGCTCATCAAGACGGACGGCTATCCCCGGCTGGCCATTCTGACGGTGATCACCGGATGCCTGACCAACTGCGTGCTGGACTATGTGGCCATCTTCGTGCTGGACTGGGGTGTTTGGGGCGCTGCGTTCGCCACCGGGCTTTCCCAGCTGCTGACGTGCATTATCTATCTGCGGCACTTCCTGCGGGGGCACAACACCTTCCACTTTGTGAAGTTCAAGATGGATTGGCACATCTACAAGCGGCTGCTGCCCATTGGCGTGGCCGACGGCGTGACGGAGCTGTGCAACGGCGTGATGATCTTCCTCTTTAACCGGGTGATCCTCAAGTGTCTGGGCGACGACGGTCTGGTGTGCTACACCATTATCGCCTATGTGAACACCCTGATCATCAACACCATGCTGGGCATCTCGCAGGGCAGCCAGCCGCTGGTCAGCTACCACTACGGCAAGGAGGACGCGGCGGGCTATCGCAAGCTGCTGCGCTACGGCTTTACGGCGGTGGGTCTCATGACGGCGGTGATCTTTGCCGGTGTGATGGTGTTCGCGCCCCAGATCGCCGGGATCTTCCTCGGCGCGGAAAAGCCGGAGCTGCTGGGCAGCGCGGCAGACGCACTGCGCCGGTACGGCTTGTGCTATATCCTGCTGGGCAGCAACGTGCTTATGGGCGGCTTCCTGACGGCGGTGGAACAGCCCAGATCCGCGATCTCCATCTCTGTGGGACGGGGCCTTCTGTTTCAGGCCACGGCGCTGGTGGCGCTGGCCGTTGCCGTGGGCGGCAGCACCATCTGGTTTGCACCGGTGATCTCGGAGTGCATCTGTGCCATAATGGCAGTTTTGTTTTTAAGAAGGTTTTTACGGAAGAATTAAGGGCGCCCTCCGGCACAGGCCCGGAACGGACGCAGCGTGCCGACAAGTTATTTTCTCCCCTTTTGGGTGGAATTACACCAGATGATATCAGGCAATAAAGGGAAGTCCTGCTGCCATGGCTGCCATGGCGAAACTGTACGAAAATGGCAGCCATGACGGTTTCTCTTTTGCAGCAAATGGACAGAATGTACAAAAAAGGGTTGACAAACGGTGGTGAAAGGGTTAACATGCCACCAACAAAAGCGAATGTCCTCAAAACTTGAGGAAAGGAGAAAATCAGTGATGAAGAAGCTGAGCGTGATGATGATGTCCATGGAGATGTGCATGTGCCGCATGTACATGTTTCGTTGCGCTCAAAATGGTCAACTGATTTTCCCGGACAGTACAAGGTCCTGCTGATAGCAGAGCATCGCACAGTCTAGAACAGCGGAAGGTCTGATTGGCCTGCCGCTGTTTTTTTGTTTCGCTGAAAGGAGTGGATCCCAAGTGACACGGATGTCCAAACGAATGTGTCCGCCGGACACAAAGCATCACGATCAGGCCACCGGCGCCGCCGGTAAGCGCGCCGCACTGTACGCTATCCCACCATTGAAGTTGATACAACTTCCGTCTATTTGATAAAAAGGAGATATCACTATGAAAAAGCACACCTATTTCGTAAAGCTGGCTGCGCTGGCACTGGCACTGGTTCTGACGCTGGGTCTGACGGCCTGCGGCGGTAAGGACACCAACGCCGACAACGGCGGCAACACCAAAGCCACTGTCAAGATCGGCGTACCCAACGACACCACCAACGAGGCGCGCGCTCTGCTGCTGTTGCAGGAGAACGGCATCATCAAGCTGGCCGACGGCGCCGGCATCACCGCTACCAAGAACGACATCGTAGACAACCCCTACAACGTGGAGATCGTGGAGGCGGAGGCCGCCCAGCTGCCCAATATGCTGCCCGATCTGGACTACGCCGTGATCA
>CAKTGD010000071.1 GCA_934561335.1 uncultured Oscillospiraceae bacterium | reverse complement strand
TCCGCGTGGTGGAGGACGGCACCGTTAAATTCGTGCCGGAGCGCTTCACCAAGACCTATATCAACTGGATGGAGAACGTGCACGACTGGTGCATCTCCCGCCAGCTGTGGTGGGGTCACCAGATTCCCGCGTGGTACTGCGATGCGTGCGGCCACATCAATGTGAGCCGTCAGGATCCTGCCAAGTGCGAAAAATGCGGCTGCACCCACCTGACCCGTGAGGAGGACGTGCTGGATACATGGTTCAGCTCTGCGCTGTGGCCCTTCTCCACGCTGGGCTGGCCCGACCTGAAGGCCCCCGACCTGAACTACTGGTATCCCACCTCTGTGCTGGTCACCGGCTATGACATTATCTTCTTCTGGGTGGCCCGCATGATTTTCTCCGGCATGGAGCAGATGAAGAAGGAACCCTTCAAAACCGTGCTGATCCACGGTCTGGTGCGCGATGATAAGGGCCGCAAGATGTCCAAATCGCTGGGCAACGGCATTGACCCGCTGGAGATGGCCGAGAAGTTCGGCGCTGACGCGCTGCGCTTCAACCTGATCACCGGCAACAGCCCCGGCAACGACATGCGTTTCTTTGTGGAGAAGTGCGAAGCGATGCGCAACTTTGCCAACAAGATCTGGAACGCCAGCCGCTTTGTGATGATGAACCTGACCATCGACAAGGTGGCGCTGCCGGAGAAGCTGGAGCTGGAGGACAAGTGGATCCTCAGCAAGCTGAACACCCTGATCCGCGAGGTCACGGAGAATATGGACGCCTATGAGCTGGGCGTGGCCTCTGCCAAGATCTATGATTTTATCTGGGACACCTATTGCGACTGGTATATCGAGCTGACCAAGACCCGTCTCAACGGCGAGGACGCCGAGGCCAAGCTGGCCGCCGAGAACGTGCTGTGCTATGTGCTGCTGCGCATCCTTGAGCTGCTGCATCCCTTCATGCCGTTCCTGACCGAGGAGATCTGGCAGGCCCTGCCCCACGAGGGCGACTTCCTGATCCGCGCCGCATGGCCCGTCTATCAGGACAGCCTGCATTTCCCCCAGGCGGAGTCCGACATGGAGTGCGTTAAGGACGCCATTACCGCCGTCCGCGCCCGCCGCAGCGAGATGAACGTGCCGCCGTCCAAGAAAGCGCAGCTGATTCTGGTTACCAGCCATCCCGAGACCTATGCTGTGGGCCAGCATTTCATCACCCGCATGGCCTATGCCAGCGAGGTGACCGTTACCGATCAGGCGCCTGCCGACCTCAAGGGCATGGTCACCGTGGTGACCCATGATGCCAACATCTATCTGCCGTTGGCGGAGTTGGTGGATATCGACGCGGAGCTGGAGCGCATCGCCAAGGAGAAGGCAAAGGCCGAGGATAATCTCAAGCGCATCGAGGCCAAGCTGGCCAACGAGTCCTTTACCTCCCGCGCGCCGGAGAATGTGGTCAACGCCGAGCGGGAAAAGGCGGAAAAAGCCCGTGCGCTCATCGCCAAATTAGAGGAATCTGCCGCCGCGATGAAGCTGTAACCGCCGGCGTAACGGCGATCCGCTGAAAAACGGAAAATGACAATTTTTCCGCACAGCGGCGCATTTCGCGTAAAACCGCACACACATTTTTGTATAATCACCGTAGAGAAATCTCTCTGCGGTGATTGTTTTTATGCAAAAAAAATACGCTGCAAAGCGTACTGAAAGGATAACTTAGCGAGGAAAAAGAGGGGAAAATAAACTGAACAAGTTTGCCTGCCTGTCCTCCAAGGAATCATTTGAAAAAGGAAACAGCTGACCGCTGCCGAAAGTATAATCAAAAACGAAAAAGCACCTAAGAACACCAAAAACAAGGAAAACGACAAAATGTACAAGGAGCGTAGGAATGGAAATAATGACCATATGTCAGGACAGAGTTCTGGAACTGCGATTGCAGGGTGAATTGGATCACCACGGAGCCCGCGGGTTGCTGGCTCGGATGGAGCGGGAAATTGAGGCGGCGCTGCCTGTGGAGCTGGTACTGGATTTCGGCGGCGTCACATTTATGGACAGCGCAGGGATTGCGGTGGCGCTGCGCGGCTGGCAGCGAATGCGGGAGCTGGGCGGACGGATAGAGCTGCATCATGTGGCGGCGCAGCCCAGAAAAGTGCTGGAAACGGCCGGTATCGGCCGCATGATGACCATTCAATGACGTATGACCGGGGCAATATGGCGTCTTTCCCGGGGAGAGGAGTATACATATGCAGCGCATCAAAAACTATGTAACGCTGGAATTTCTCAGCTGCAGCAGCAACGAAAGCTTTGCCCGCACGGCGGCGGCCAGCTTTGCCGCGCAGCTGGACCCCACGCTGGATGAGTTGGGGGATATCAAAACATCGGTCAGCGAGGCGGTGACCAACGCCATTGTGCATGCCTATCCCGACCGGCTTGGAAAAATATCCGTGAAGCTGAAGCTGCTGGAGAATAGTGTGCTGGAAATCACGGTGCGCGACTGGGGGAACGGCATTGAAGACATCCAGCAGGCGCGCCAGCCTCTTTTCACCACCGGCGGTGAGGAACGCAGCGGCATGGGCTTTACCATTATGGAGAGCTTTATGGATAAAATGAATGTCAGATCCACACCGGGACGCGGTACGACAGTCACCTTGCGCAAGCGCATCTCCGCCAGAATCAAGCGATGAGCGAGATTTTTGCGCTGCTGGAGCGTGCGCAGGAGGGGGACGATGAAGCGTGTCAGCAGGTATTAGTGGAAAACAGCGGCTTGATCTGGTCCATTGTCAAGCGCTACTATGGCTGCGGCGTAGACACGGATGATCTGTATCAGCTGGGTTGTATTGGCTTTCTCAAGGCCGTGAAGGGCTTTGATATAAGCTATGGCACGCAGTTTTCTACTTATGCAGTGCCAAAAATATCCGGCGAGATCCGCCGGTTTCTGCGCGATGACGGAGCCATCAAGGTGGGACGCACGATCCGGGAAAAGGGACAGGCTCTATGGTCGGCACGCGAACGCCTGCGGCATCAGCTGGGCCGTGAAGCCCGCCTGTCGGAGCTGTCTGAGGCCACCGGCATGAATGCCGAAGAGATTGCCAGCATCGAGTTGGCGACCATCGCCCCGGAATCACTTCAGCAGGAGACGGCAGAGGGGCTGACGCTGGAATCCACACTGGGCACCAGCACGGAGGAGGAGCGGCTTGTGGAGCGCATCGCACTGCGAGAGGCCATTGATACGCTGCCGGAAAAAGAACGTATGACGATTCTGCTGCGGTTTTTCAAGGGGCTGACACAGGAGCAGACGGCTCGGATCGTAGGGGTATCGCAGGTGCAGATATCCCGTCTGGAGCGACGGGGCCTGGAAAAGCTGCGCTGCCTGCTGGGTGATTGAGGCCGCGCTGCTCCGCCTCATAGTCCTCCGGCAAGAATTCTGTCATCGTGCTGCGATAACGCTTGGGCATGCAGGTGTTCTGACAGTGGGGATTTTCCCGTTCCTTGATGGCAATCGTCTCATAGAAACGCTTCCACAGCCTGCGGAATTGTATCTCCTCATCGCCGGGCAGCGCCGGACGGAAGGAATCCGCCGCCAGAATACGGGAGTGACGATTGGCATAGACCAGCATCTCACGGTTGGTGCGGTCATAGATAAAAAAGGCTTCATTGGCATACCGGTCGCAGAAATGACGCCGCAGCAGAGGAAGAACGCGGTTTTTGGGCTCAATTTCCGCGCCCAGCACACCGCTGTAATCCGAAAACCGCACAAATCCACGCAGCTTTTCCAGCTCGCCGCTCATGTGCCGCAGCGCTTTGGCTACCGGATCATACACCGGATCGGACGGATTACGGAGAAAACCGGCGCCCTCGTCGTATAGCTTTTTGATCAGAGCATAAAGGCGGACTTCTATTTCCGGCAGACAGGTGAGAAACCCGCGCCTTACTACATCAGCCGCAGTTCTGGAACGACGCAGGATGCTCTGATAGACGCGCTGTGCGTGCTCGCGCCGGGTCACCACATAGCGCACCTCATAAAGCGACCAGCATTCCTCATCGCCGGAAAAGGCGATGGGGAATTCTTTATTTATGTAACTTTCGAAAACACAGCACAAAAACCCCTCGAAGGTGCCGTCATATTGAAAAACCACATCGCGCCACGCCATTAAAATTCACCCCACAGCATCAAACAGAGACAGCTGCTGCATTTCCCCGGCAGGCAGCAGGCCGCGTTCTATCATTTCCAGCTGCTGGACGATGGTAGCCGGAGAGAAATGCAGTCCCGGTGCGGCGCGGCCGCTGCACAAAACAAAATACTGCGCCCGCTTGACCACCACGCCCAGCTTTTTCAGATCTTCAAACCGAAGGTGGGCAACACGCCGTGCGGAAATGATCCGCTTGGCGCTGATTGGGCCGATACCCGGCACCCGCAGCAGCGTCTCATATTCTGCCTGCATAACCTCGACCGGGAACTGATCCGGATGCGCCACTGCCCAGCTGCATTTGGGATCCAGCAGAGGATTAAAGTCCGGGTGCGCTTCGTCCAGCAGCTCTCCGGCCTGAAAGCCATAAAACCGCAGCAGCCAATCCGCCTGATATAGACGGTGCTCCCGCAGCAGCGGCGGCTTTGTGTCCAGCGAGGGCAGGAGGCTGTTTTCCACCACCGGAACATAGGCTGAGTAAAACACCCGTTTGAGCCGGTATTTCCGGTAGAGAGCCTCTGTCAGATGGAGGATATGCCTGTCGCTGTCTCCGGTGGCGCCCACGATCAGTTGGGTACTCTGCCCGGCTGGGGCAAAGGCGGGCGCATGCTTATATTTGACCAGCTCCTGCCGGTTTTGAAGCACATTGTCGCGGATCTGTCCCATCGGGCGCAAAATAGCCTCCCGGCTCTTGTCCGGCGCCAGAATTTGTAAGCCCTGCTGGGAGGGAAGCTCGATATTGACGCTCAGCCGGTCGGCCAGCAGCCCCAACTGCTGCACCAGCTCCGGCGACGTGCCGGGGATGGCCTTTGCGTGAATATACCCGTTGAAGCCGTACTCCTGCCGCAAGAGCCGCAGGGCACGGATCATCTGTTCGGTGGTGTAATCAGCGCTGCGCAGCACACCCGAGGAGAGAAACAGCCCCTCGATATAATTGCGCCGGTAAAACCCAATGGTCAGCTCCGCCAGCTCACGCGGCGTGAAGGCGGCGCGGCGGGTGTCGTTAGAGCGCCGGTTGACACAGTATTTGCAGTCATAGACGCAGCTGTTGGTCATCAGCACCTTCAACAGCGTGATACACCTTCCGTCAGCGGAAAAGCTGTGGCAGCAGCCTGCGATGGATGAGGTTGTATTCCCAATTTTACCCGGCTGAAACTTCCGCTTTACGCCGCTGGAAGTGCAGGCGGCGTCATATTTGGCCGCATCTGAGAGAATGGTCAGCTTTTCCAGTACATCCATGACTTAAATACTGCTGTGGCGCTGGGTACGCCGCGGCCGCTCAAGATGATCGACCAGATGCATCAGGTTGACGGAAACAGAAAGTGCGCCCAAAATCACAATAACATAACCGATCGCTGTCATAACCATTGTCCTCCTAGTAGAATCTTTGTTCGAGTATCATTATATATCGAACAACCGTTCTTGTCAAGAAAAATCGAACAAAAATTCTAAAATCAACAGAACCTGTTGACCGGGACTGGATTTTGTATTACAATGGGGAAAAACACCACAAGGCATAGGGGAGCACACGGTATGACGGAATTGGAGCAGAGATTTATCCATGCGCGGCGGCGCGCCATCGCCTGCGATTATGCGCATCTCAACGATATGCAGCAGCAGGGCGTTATGACCACCGAGGGGCCGCTTTTGCTGCTGGCCGGCGCAGGCAGCGGCAAGACCACGGTGCTGATCCATCGGGTGGCCAATCTGCTGCGTTATGGCCGGGGCAGCGATACGGAAGAGATCCCCATCCCTGTTTCCGAGGATGAGGCAGCCTTTCTGGAGGCGTATGCCGCCCAGCCCACGCAGGAGCAGCGGCCGCTGATGCAGTATCTGTGCGCGGTAGAGCCGGCCCGCCCGTGGGAGGTGCTGGCCATCACCTTTACCAATAAGGCGGCCAACGAGCTGAAGGAGCGGCTGGAGCGGATGCTGGGCGAAGAGGCCCGGGACGTGTGGGCGTCCACCTTTCACTCGGCCTGCGTTCGGATTCTGCGGCGCGATATTGAGCAGATCGGCTATTCCCGGGACTTTACCATTTACGACACCGACGACGGCAAGCGGGTGATCAAGGATTGCCTGAAGGAGCTGGATCTGGACGAAAAGACGTTCCCGGTGCGGGAGATCGTGTCGGTTATTTCCCGGGCAAAGGATGAGATGATGGGGGTGGAGGCGTTTCGTGCCCATTGGGAAAAGCAGAACGATTGGCGTAAAATCAGAATCGCTAAAGTATATTCCCTTTACACAAAGAAACTGCGGGACGCCAACGCACTGGACTTCGATGACATTATTTTGCTGACGGTGCAGCTGCTGCAAAGCCATCCTGAGGTACGGGAGCACTACCAGCGGAAGTTCCGCTATGTGTTGGTGGACGAGTATCAGGACACCAACCACCTGCAATACCTGCTGACCAGCCTGCTGGCAGGCGGCTATCGCAACATCTGCGTGGTGGGCGACGACGATCAGAGCATCTACCGCTTCCGCGGCGCCAATATCGAAAACATCCTCAGCTTTGAGAAGGAGTACCGCGGCGCCCGGGTGATCCGTCTGGAGCAGAACTACCGCTCTACCCAGAACATTCTGGATGCCGCCAACGCGGTGATCCGCCACAATCAGGGCCGTAAAGGCAAGACACTGTGGACCCGCAATGGCGCAGGGGAAAAGGTGCTCATCAAGACCAATTTCAACGAGGGCGACGAGGCCAATTTCGTGGTGGGTCAGGTGATGATGAACTATAACCGGGGCCTGAAGTGGAAGGATCATGCGGTGCTCTACCGTATGAACGCACAGTCAAACGCGCTGGAATATGCCTTCAAGCGCAGCGGCGTACCTTATAAAATCGTTGGCGGCATGAAGTTCTTTGACCGGGCCGAGATCAAGGATATGCTGGCGTATCTGTGCGTCATCAACAACCCCACCGACGATCTGCGGCTGCGGCGTATCGTCAATGTGCCTTCCCGCAAGATCGGCGCGGCCACCGTGGACAAGGCACAGCTTCTGGCAACTGAGCAGGGGGTGCCGCTGTATGAGATCTTCCGCCGCGCCTCCGATTATCCCCAGTTGAAATCGGCAGCTGTAAAGCTGGAAGGCTTTATAGCGCTGATGGAAGAAATGCGGGACAAAGCGGGGGAGATGCCCCTGCCGGAGTTCTATGAGTTCGTCTGCAACCGCAGCGGCTACACCGCCATGCTGACGGAGAAGAACGATATGGAGAGCCGGGGACGGCTGGAGAACGTACAGGAATTGTCCTCCAGCATCCACGCCTTTCTGGAGAATCAGCCTGACGATCCCAGCCTGTCCGGGTTTCTGGATGAGGTGGCGCTGTACACCGACTTGGACAGCACTGATGAGAGCGACAACTGCGTGGTGCTGATGACCATGCACAGCGCCAAGGGTCTGGAGTTTCCGCAGGTGTTCGTGGTGGGCATGGAGGACGGCCTGTTCCCCGGCAACCGCGCTATGGGCGATGAAGAGGAGATGGAAGAGGAGCGGCGGCTGTGCTACGTGGCCATGACCCGCGCCCGTGAGAACCTGACCATGACCCATGCCAAGCAGCGTATGCTGTTCGGCCGTACCACGCCTGCCATGCCCTCCCGCTTTTTGGAGGAGATCCCCAAGGAGAACAGTCAGTGGATCGGCAAACCGGAGCCCCGGCCCGAGCGTCATTGGAGCGATGCATACAACGACGATGTCTCTTTCAGCGGCTTTGGCGGCGGATACAGCGGCCGCAGTACAGCTGACTATGCCCGGTATCCGGCGGAGCGTCCGGCGGTGAAGAAGCCTGCCCTTGGGGCGGAGGCGGTGAAAAAGGAGATGCCGCCTCTGCTGGAGATCAAGCCGGGCGAGAGCGTGAAGCATACCGCCTTCGGCCACGGTCTGGTGCTGTCGGTGCGGCCCATGGGCGGCGACGCGCTGATCGAGGTGGCCTTTGACACCGTGGGCACCAAAAAGCTGATGCTGAAGGCCGCCGCACGGCATCTGACCAAGGAGTAAGCCCTTGTAAACTTAAAGTTGCGCCGGTTCCTGCATCAGGCAACCTGAAGTTGATGGACATACCGGCGGCAATGGGATAGAATAGGAACATAGAAAGCATTTTGACCCGATGAAAGGAGAAGCGCAATGGGATTTGGAATGGGAATAGGCATGTTCAATATCATGTTCGTTCTGGTGTTCGGCATTGTGATTGTGATGTTTATCGTTACAGCGGTGCGGGGCATCAGCACATGGAATAAGAACAATCATTCGCCGCGCCTGACGGTGGAGGCCA
>CAKTGD010000070.1 GCA_934561335.1 uncultured Oscillospiraceae bacterium | reverse complement strand
CTGACGCAGTCCAGCAGGGAGATGCCCATGGTGATGGTGCGGATGTCCAGATGCTGCTTGTCGATCATGTCGATGGTATCGAAAATGTTTTGCAGATTCAGCATGGCGTGTCCCTCTTACAGCTTGTGCATGGCGTCAAAGATATCCTCCCGCTGGATACGGATGGACAGTCCCCGGCTCTTGCCGTATTCCGTCAAAACTGCGCGCAGCTCGTCAAAGGGGGCCTTGCACGCACTCAGATCCACCACCATCATCATGGTGAAATAGCCCTCCATGATGGTCTGGCTGATGTCCAGCACATTGATCTGGCAGTCTGCCAGCGTGCTGCACACACCGGCGATGATCCCCACCTGATCCTTGCCGACCACGGTTACGATTGCTTTCATAATATGATCACTCCTTTGGTGTAAGTTGCAAAAAGCCTCGCAGAGTTCGCGGCGCGGACGCCGCGAATCATTCAAATTATTTTTCCGGCGGCGTGTACGTCGGAAAATTTCTTCTCGGCCGCCAGTGTGTCCGAAGGACGCGCGTACCCCAAGGGCACTTGTTCCGCTTCGCTTCACTGCGCAGCCGGCCGCAAGCCTCTTTGGCAATGAAATCGTCAGATTTCATGCCAGCTTTTTATTCCAGCTCATCCAACGTCAGCTTGAATGACGGCAGGAAGTGCTCGAGAAAATAGCCCACCTCCGGCAGCTCCATATCGTCCAGCGCATAGCGGGTCTGCTCCGCCGCCTGCCGGAACTCGTTGTTTCCCGCCTTCAGCTCTTCCAGACATTTGATGTATGCGCTGAGCTTGTCGGCGGCCTTTACCAGCTGGCCGATCTCCGGCGCGGCGGGGGAGAGGGCGGCGCTGTATGTAGGCCGCAGCGCATCGGGCAGCATACCCAGCAGCTTGTCCTCCGCCACCTGCTCCACCTGACGGTAGGCCTCCCGGATGGCGGGGTTATAATACTTGATGGGGGTGGGCATATCGCCGGTGAGGATCTCCCCGGCATCATGGTACAGCGCCGCCACCGCCACCTGTCCTTCATCCACGCAGCCGTCAAAAAACTGGTTGCGGATCACGGCCAGCGCGTGAGCCAGCACGGCCGTCATGTGGCTGTGCTCCTGAATGTTCTCCATATAGCTGTTGCGCATCAGCGCCCAGCGGTTGATGAACCGCATCCGGCTGATATAGGCAAAAAAATGATGCCGCTCTTCCTTCATTGAATCTCTCCCCATAATGTTTCGCCATTGCATGCGGTGATGGTCACCTCCCGAACCTGATTGTGCAGGTCGTGCCCGTCTGCGGCCACCTCCATGTAGTTGGGTGCGTGGCCGATATAGTGCCCGTCCTTTTCCTGCTCAAACAGCACCGGATACGTCCTGCCGATGCAGCCCTCCAGATAGGCCCGGTGCATCCGCTGCGCCGCCTGCGCTGCCTGCGCCGCACGCGCCTCCTTTACCGCTGCCGTCAGCTGGGGCATGGCTGCCGCCTTGGTGCCGGGACGGATGGAGTAGGGGAAGATGTGCATGGCGGCAAAGCCGCACTGCTCAATAAAGGTCAGCGTCTGCGCAAATTCCTCCTCCGTCTCGCCGGGGAAGCCGGTGATCAGGTCGGTAGTAATGGCCACATGTTCAAAATACTGCCGCAGCAGCGCCACCGATTGGCGATAGCGCTGGGTGTCATACTTGCGGTTCATACGTCTGAGCGTGGCGTCGCATCCGGATTGCAGCGACAGGTGGAAATGGGGGCACAGGTTGGGAAGCTTCGCCGCCCGGCGGCAGAAGTCCTCTGTGATCGTGCGCGGCTCCAGACTGCCCAAGCGCAGGCGCATATCGCCTGCCGCGGCGCTGACCGCCTCCAGCAGGTCGATAAGCCCAACGCCGCTTTTCAGGTTTTGCCCCCAACTGGAGATCTCAATACCGGTCAGCACCAGCTCACGATAGCCCTCCTGCCGCAGCTGCCGGGTCTGCGCCACGGCGGTTTCCAGCGGCAGCGAGCGCACCGGCCCGCGGGCATAGGGGATGATGCAATAGGTGCAAAAGTTAACGCATCCGTCCTCCACCTTCAACATGGCGCGGGTGCGTTCCGCCATGCCGCCGGCAGGCAGTACCTCGAACTCGCGGCGGCGCAGGGCATCGTCCAGCAGCGTGAGAGGTTCTTTTTCCCGGGCAGCCTGCTCCAAAAGGTCGAGAAACGCCATCCTGTCGCCGGTGCCGGCAATCAGATCCAGCGCCAGCCCCGCCGCCTCGTCGGGATGAGTCTGGACATAGCATCCGCAGGCGGCCACCACCGCATGCTCATTCAGCTTGCGGCAGCGGCGGATCATCTGCCGCGACTTTTTGTCGCTGACGGCGGTGACGGAACAGGTGTTGACGATATAGGCATCCGCCGCCGTCTCAAAGGGCACCAGCGTGTGGCCCCGGCGGACGAGCTCCTGCTCCATGGCCTGTGTTTCATATTGGTTTACCTTGCAGCCAAGGGTGTAAATTGCAACGCGCATCTTGCACTTTCCTCTTTGATACAGTATAATGAAGTACCGTTAAAATATTATTTCATTATACTTGATTCTGCCGGGTATGACAAGACCCGGCTGCCGAAAAATAGGGAGGAAACCGCTATGATTTATCTGGATCACGCCGCCACCACGCCGATTCCGGCGGCTGTTGCCGATGAGATGTACCGTGTGCTGACGCAGCAGTTTGGCAATCCCTCCTCCCAGTACCCTATGGGGCAGGAGGCCCGGAAGATGGTGGAGGGCTGCCGCGCCGTCATCGCGGCGGCGTTGGGCTGCCAGAGCGGCGAACTGCACTTCACCTCCTGCGGAACAGAGAGCGACAACTGGGCCATTCTCTCCGCGCTGTGGCACAACCGCCATGTGGGAAAGCATATCATCACCACCACTGTAGAGCACAGCGCTGTGCTGGAGACATGCCGCGCACTGGAGGCGCAGGGATATGAAGTAACATATCTCAAGCCGGATAAGACCGGCCATATCACCGCCCGGCAGGTGGGCGACGCCCTGCGGGAGGATACGGCGGTGGTCAGCGTCATGCTGGTGAATAATGAGACCGGCTGCGTATTCCCGCTGGCGGACATTGCAAAGCTTTTGAAGGAGCGCCGCAGCCGTGCCCTGCTGCATACCGACGCGGTGCAGGGCTTTATGAAGGTGCCCTGCGCACCCAAAGCGCTGGGCGTGGACATGATGAGTATTTCCGCCCACAAGATCGGCGGTCCCAAGGGGATCGGCGCACTGTATGTGGGCGGCAGCATCCGGAATATCCGCCCGCTGCTCCACGGCGGCGGACAGGAGGCGGGCACCCGCTCCGGGACCGAGGCCACCGCCCAGATTGCCGGCTTTGCCAAGGCGGTGGAGCTGCGTGCCGAAGGCCTGACGGACAAGCTGGCCCATATGGCTGAGATCAAGGCATACTGCCGTGAAAAGCTGCTGGCCATTGACGGCGTGGTGGCCGTGGGACAGGGCGAGGCTCCCCACATTCTGATGGTGTCTCTGGTGGGTTATCCCAGCGCCAACGTGGTGACGGAGCTGGGCGCGCAGGGCATCTGCCTGTCGGCAGGCAGCGCCTGCCACCGGGGCAAGCTGAGCCATGTGGTAACGGCGCTGGGCCTTGACAAGCGTACCGCGGGCGGCGTGCTCCGCATCAGCTTTGGCCCCGAGACGGATTTTTCCGACATTGACGGGCTGTGTGCAGCGCTTTTGCAGCACAAAAATACACGATTTCCTATGCTGTGAGGTAAGAAATGATCCGAGAACTGAAACAACCCCGCGCCTTTTATGAGCGGCTCTTCCGCCTGTCGGCGCCTATCGCTCTGCAAAACCTGATCACCTTTTCACTGGGGCTGATCGACACCTTTATGGTCAGCCAGCTGAGCAACGAGGCCATGGCGGCTGTGACCACGGCCAACGTGCCGGTGTTTTTGCTGATCTCCATCGTCTTTGGCGTTCAGTCCGGCGTGGGCATCCTCATCAGCCAGTATTGGGGCAAGAAGGATCTGGAGAACATCAGCCGTGCCATAGGCGTGGCCTCCTATCTGGGCGTGGGCATCGCAACCGTGGTGGCCGTCGCCCTCTTTCTGCGGCCGGTGGAGATCATGGACCTGCTCAGCAACAAGCATGAGCTGTCGCTGCTGGGCGCGCCGTATCTGCGTGTGATCGGCTTTTCCTATGTGTTCAATATGCTGTCCTCCATCTACGTCAGCGCCCAGCGCAGTGTAGAGAATTCCTCCTTCGGCATGAAGCTGTTCGGCATGTCCACCGTAATCAACACCGGCATGAACTATCTGCTGATCTTCGGCAAGATGGGCTTCCCCATGCTGGGGGTAGAGGGTGCGGCCATTGCCACGCTGCTCAGCCGTGTGGCGGAGTTTGCCGTCTGCCTGTTCTGCGCCCTGCGCAGCAAGACCATGCCCCTGCACCTGAAAGCCTTTTTCCGTCCCGGTTGGGAGATGTTCCGCCGGTTCGTGAAGTATTCCTCTCCCGTGCTGTGCAATGAGCTGCTGTGGGGTCTGGGCAACAGTATGCTGACGGTGATTCTGGGATATACGCTCAACTCTGTGGAGTATCTGGCGGCCAATGCCGTTATGGGCAATCTGAACCGGTTGTTCCTGGTGGTGTGCTTCGGCCTGGGCGCCGCTACTGCCGTTATCGTGGGCAAGGCCATCGGCGAGGGGCGGAGCCGCGAAGAAGTGCTGGAGCTGAGCCATACCCTGCTGTGGGTGACGATTCTGGTGGGCGTAGTGCTGGCGCTGTTTGCGCTGGCACTGGTGCCGCTGCTGTTCCAGCCGGTGATTTTCCCCCTCTTCGGCCTTTTTGACGAGACGGCGCGGATCGCCACAGCGCTGGCCGTCACAGGCTTTGCCTCCATTCCGCTCCACGCCTATTCCATCACCGCCGTTACCGGCGTGTTGCGCGCCGGCGGCGATGTATTTTGCTCCGCCGTGCTGGATATCTGCCCGCAGTGGCTGGCGGCCCTGCCGCTGACGGCGCTGCTGGCGCTGGTGCTGCACAGCTCCTGCTGGTGGGTGGCGGCCGCCATTCAGGCGGAGTCTGTGCTGAAATGCCCCTTGTGCTTCTGGCGTATCCGCAGGGGCAAATGGATCCACGACGTAACGCTGCCGGAGGGGGAGGAAAAGCTGTGAGCCTGTTTTGCTGCCCGCTGTGCGGCGCTCCGCTGCATCGTGACGCGCATACCTATCGCTGCCATGGCGGCCACTGCTACGACATTGCCAAAGAGGGGTATACCTATCTGCTGCCGGTGAACCGGCGGCATTCTAAGTCTCCCGGTGATGACAAGGCCATGACTGCCGCCCGAAGCGACTTTCTCTCCAAGGGGTATTATGGCTTTTTGCAGCAGGCGCTGTGTGAGCTGGCGGTCAGCTGCACGGGGGAAAACCCGGCGGTGCTGGATGTGGGCTGCGGAGAGGGCTATTACACCGCGGCGCTCCATCATGCCCTGACTGCCGCGGGGAAAAAGCCCCGGATCGCGGGAATCGACATCTCCAAGGATATGGCCCGCCGTGCAGCCAAAAAGGTCGCTCAGGTGGAAATTGCCGTGGCCAGCGCCTATCATCTGCCGCTGGCTGATGTGCAGATCGACCTGCTGCTGGACTGCTTTTCTCCGCTGGCCGTGGATGAATTCCGCCGCGTGCTGAAGCCGGGCGGACACTTTCTCTATGTGGTGCCGGCGGCGGAGCACCTGTGGGAGATGAAGCAGGTGCTGTATGACCGCCCTTACCGCAACGAAACGGGAGAAACACCCTATGACGGCTTTCGCTATGTAACGGTCCGTCATGTGTGCAGCGAGATCACCCTGCCCTGTCAGTCGGATATTCAGGCCCTGTTCGGCATGACGCCCTACTGCTGGAAAACGCCGCGGGCAGGCAAAGACCGTCTGGCTGCGCTGGACAGCCTGACCACCACCGCCGCCTTTGATATCCATGTATTTGAACGCCTCAACGGCAAGGCTACCCCGATGGTAAATGATGCAGCGGAGCACGATGCCGCGATGGCGAAGGAGTGAAATAAGGCCTATGACCAGACGGAGGAGACAGAAAAAGCCCTTACTGGGGTTGGTGTTGGCGGTGCTGGTGCTGGCGGCTTTTGCCGTGGTGCTGGCCGCGGTGTTTCGTTCGCTGCTGCCTGCGGTGCTGCCGGAGGAGCCGGATCCCCACGCCGGACAGATCTATATCAACGATGGCGCCGGCATGGTGTGGCTGACGCCTCATGAAAACTTTGCCGCCAGTCCCCTGCGCCGCTGGCAGTTCATCACGTTGGACGGTCGGCCCCACTATCTGGGCAGTGAATACACCGTCCGCCGGGGCATCGACCTGTCGGTATTTCAGAAGAATGTAGACTGGCAGCGTGCGGCGGCGGACGGCGTGGAGTTTGCCATCGCCCGCCTTGGCTACCGTGGCTACGGCAAGGGTGCCTTGCAGCCGGATGAGCGGTTTGCCAACCATCTGGACGGCGCCCGCGCCGCCGGGATCGATGTAGGCGTTTACTTCTTCTCTCAGGCCCTGACGGCGGAGGAGGGCAGGGAAGAGGCGGAATATGTGCTTGCCCAGTTGGCTGGCCGCAAGCTGGAAATGCCCATCTATTTCGATTGGGAGCCTATTGCGGCGGAGGACTCCCGTACCAACGGCTATGATTACGCCAACCTGACCGACAGCGCCGTGGCCTTCTGCCAGACCATCGAGGAGGCAGGTTACCGGGCCGGCGTGTACATCAACCGCCAGCAGGGATACTATCACTATGACCTGAGCCGCCTGACGGACTATGCCCTGTGGGTGGCGGATTACAACAGCTATCCGGATTTTTACTACCGATTCGATATGTGGCAGTATACCGCCAACGGACAGGTGGACGGTATTGATATTCAGGTGGATATGAACCTGCTGTTCATCCCTGCCGAGAAATAAAAAAACATCCCTGTGCAGCTGCACAGGGATGTTTTTTGTGCCCAAAGGGCGTTATCAACTCTTTTTGCCGTGGGTGGCCTTCATCCGTCTTTCGTGGTTGAGAATGGTCTTGCGGATACGCAGATTCTGGGGCGTGACCTCCAGCAGCTCATCGTCTGCCAAAAACTCCAGACACTGCTCCAGACTCATCTTCCGGGGCGGTACCAGACGCAGCGCGTCGTCGCTGCCGGCGGCACGGGTGTTGGTCAGCTGCTTTTTCTTGCAGACGTTCACCACGATATCCTCCTGCTTGGGGCTGATGCCCACCACCATACCTTCATACACGCCCACGTTGGCGCCGATGAACAGCACGCCGCGCTCCTGAGCGTTAAACAGGCCATAGGTGATGGACTCGCCGGTTTCGCTGGCCACCAGAGAACCGGTGCTGCGGCGCGTCAGCTCACCCTTGTAGGGGGCGTAGCTGTCAAACACGCTGGCCATGATTCCCTCGCCGCGGGTGTCGGTGAGGAATTCGTTGCGATAGCCGAACAGACCCCGGCTGGGCACCAGGAACTCCACCTTCATGCGGCTGCCGATGGGCGTCATTTCCATCAGGTCGGCCTTGCGGCTGCCCAGCTTTTCGATGACCGCGCCCACACTTTCGGCGGGCACGTCTACCACCAGCCGCTCAATAGGCTCGCACTTCTTGCCGTCGATGGTCTGGTACAGTACACGGGGAGGCGACACCTGGAACTCGTAGCCCTCCCGGCGCATGGTTTCGATCAGGATAGACAGGCTCATTTCGCCGCGGCCCGCCACGTTGAAAGCATCCATCACACCGTCGATCTCGCTGACGCGCAGAGATACATCCTTCAGCGTCTCGCGCCACAGCCGGTCCCGCAGCTGGCGGGAGGTGACAAACTTGCCCTCCCGGCCCGCAAAGGGACTGTCGTTGACGGAGAAGGTCATCTCCACCGTGGGGGCGGAGATCTTCACAAAGGGCAGCGGCTCCACGCAGTCGGGAGCGCAGATGGTGTCGCCGATGGTGATATCGCCGATGCCGCTGAGGGCGATGATGTTGCCGGCGGTGGCCTCGGTGATGGGCACCTTGCCCAGACCGGCAAACTCGTACATGCTGACGGCCTTGGCCTTCTTGGCCGGCGCATCGGGATCGTGATAGTTGCACACCGCGATTTCCTGATTCTGCTTCAGAATGCCCCGCTCGATGCGGCCGATGGCGATCCGTCCCACAAACTCGTTGTAGTCGATGGCGCTGACCAGCATCTGGAAGGGCTGGTCAAGATCGGCCTCCGGTGCGGGGATATAATCCAGAATGGTGTCAAACAGCGGCTTGAGATCGGTGCCCACCACATCGGGGGAATAGCTGGCCGTGCCGTTGCGGGCGGAGCAGAACAGCATGGGGCTGTCCAGCTGCTCGGCCGTGGCGTCCAGATCCAGCAGCAGCTCCAGCACCTCGTCGATAACCTCGTGAATGCGCTGATCGGGCCGGTCAATCTTGTTGATCACCACGATGACCCGGTGACCCAGCTCCAGCGCACGGCTGAGGACGAAGCGGGTCTGGGGCATGG
>CAKTGD010000069.1 GCA_934561335.1 uncultured Oscillospiraceae bacterium | reverse complement strand
AGTGCGGACAGGGCCCGGCCTACGCTTTTTCCCGCACCTGCATTGAAAATACCCTCTATATCATGGAAGCGCTGGAGACCGCCTACCGCAAGGTATATGCCCGCAACCTGACGCTGCGGCGGCTCAGCGAGGCGGTGGTGCTGCCGCTGTGTCCCGATAAGGGACAGATGAAATACCGGCTCGACGGCGCGGTTTCCGATTATCTGCGGGATGATCTGGAAACGCTGCGGCGGCTGGAAAACCTGTTTCGCTGAAAAGGAGGAACGCCGTGTATCACTATGAGGAAAACGGACAATACTTTGTATCATGCCAGCCGCTGCCGCTGACAGCATCGGCAATGCGGGAGCAGACGCCCATCTTTCTGTTCCGCCGCCCTCCGGAGAGCGGACGGGCCGCCTTTCGCGCCGCCGCTCTCTCTCAGCTGACGGCGGCGCAAGAGGATGTCACATGGCTGGATAGCCGCCGCATCGCGGCAAGCCACACCCTGCCCCAGCAGGCGGTCGCGTGGCTGCACAGCGGGCTGCGCGCCGTCAATTTCGACCATCCCCGGTGGCGGGAGATGGCTGCGTGGCAGCCTTCGCCCGGCAAAAAGCGGGTCCACATTCTGGCAATGGGCGATGTGGGCAGCACCGTGGCGCTGGGGCTGAAGCTGCTGGGCGGCGGCACAGTGGACACCATCGGTATCTGCGACATTAACCAGGCCGCTACAAAGCGCTGGGAGTTTGAGCTGAATCAGGTGGCGCTGCCGTGGCAGTATGACGCCATGCCCACGGTGGAGATCGTCCCGCCCGAACGGCTCTTTGCGTGCGATGCCTTTCTCTTTGTGGCCTCAAAGGGCATCCCTGCGGTGGGCAGCGATGTGCAGGATGTGCGCATGGCTCAGTTTCAGGCCAACCGCCCGCTGGTGGAGCTATATGCCCGCAAGGCCCGGGAGGCAAAATTCACCGGCCTGTTCTGCGTGATCTCCGACCCGGTGGACCCGCTGTCCCGTGCCGCGCTGCTCTCCTCCAACCGGGATGAAAACGGCGTCTATGACGGCATGGGGCTTCTGCCCCAGCAGATACAGGGCTACGGCCTTGGTGTGATGAACGCCAGAGCCGCCTATTACGCCCGTCAGGACCCCCGCTTTGCGTCTTTTCTGACGGAGGGCCGGGCCTTCGGCCCCCACGGCAGCGGTCTGGTCATTGCCAACTCCCTTACCCACTATGATGACGCCCTGTCCCGCGAGCTGACAGAGCTGGCGCTGACCGCCAATCTGAAAATGCGGGCGCTGGGCTTCAAGCCCTATGTAGCCCCGGCGCTGTCCTCGGCGGCGCTGAGCATCCTGCTGACGCTGCGCGGCGAATGGCACTATGGCAGCGTGTGCTTGGGTGATATCTTCATGGGTGTAAAGAATCGCTATACCCCCGCCGGGCTGGAAACCGAGGATCTTCCCCTGCCTGACGCGCTGTTTGCCCGATTGGGGGAGACGCAGGCGATCCTGCGGCGCATTATATAGAAAGGAGGTCACGGCTGATGGAACCTTTGGCCGTCATCTGTCCGCAGTATACGGAAAACCCCCGGCTGGCGTCAGTGCTGCGCTGTGCCTTGGCGGGGCATCCCCATCAACTGATCCAGCATGCAGAGGAGCTGCACCCTTTGCGGGGACGCCGGGTGCTGTTTGCCATTTCCCTGCTGAACGGCGGTATAAATCTGGGCTGGTATGCCATGCTGTCCGCCATACGGCAGAACCTCTGCTTTTTTGAAGGTTGCAGCGGCGCCGTACTGGTAGACGGCGACGGTGAGCTGTACACCAAGGCGGCGGCACGCGAGCTGGTGTTTGCCGCCAATCAGGCCGGCTGCGCCTTTATGGGCGCGCCGCTGGTGGAGGCCACCGGTTCGCTGCAAAACTTCAAGGTGCGGGCCATGCTGCGGCAAACCGACTGTCTCAGCGCCTATACCGCCTGCGCCGAGCAGCTGGTGGCGCGGCTCATAGCCGATACCCCGCCGGTGCGGCAGCGGCCCCGGCTAATGGTTCTGCACGCCTCCAACCGAAAAACCTCCAACACCCTTGCCCTGTGGGAGCGGATGGCGCCTCTGTTGGAAAGCCGGGTGGACGCACAGGTAATCAGCCTGCGCAACGGCACCGTGGCCGACTGCAATGGCTGCGAATTCCGCACCTGCCTCCACTTTGGAGAAAAAGGGCGCTGCTTTTACGGCGGCGTGATCGTAGATGAGGTCTACCCCGCCATCACGCAGGCCGACGGTGTGCTCTGGCTGTGTCCCAACTACAATGATGCGCTGGCCGCCAACCTTACCGCCTGCATCAACCGTCTGACCGCCCTGTTCCGCACGACCCCCTTCTATGACAAGGATCTCTACGGCCTGATCGTCTCCGGCTATTCCGGCGGCGACATTGTGGCCCAGCAGCTGATCTCCGCGCTGTGTATGAACAAGGCCTTCCGTCTGCCGCCGCGGTTCTGCCTGCTGGAAACAGCCAACGATGCCGGCGCCGCCGTGAAGCTGCCCGGAATCGACCGGCGTTTGTCCGCCTTTGCCGGTCATATGTTTCCGTGAAGCTTTCTGCAAAAACCAAACGCGGTGAAAAATGTCCGCTTCCGCAGGCAGATTTCCCTTTGTTAATAACTAAACAACCGTTTTTTTGCTTTTTTTCCTTGCATTTCTCGTTTTGGCGGTATACAATATTGGACGAATATTCACATTGGAAAGGTTTTGCAAGATACATGAATCCTTATAAGACCCGAGAGGGCGGCGCAACTGTAACGGTGTTCGTGCCCTACGACTGCCAGAACCATTGCCCTTTCTGTATCAATAAGCAGGAATATGCCGACTGCACCGGCTTCTCTCTGAAAAAGATCATCGAATCCATCCGCACACTGGACGCGATCACGCCCCGGTGTGATTTCGTGTTTACCGGCGGCGAGCCGCTGGCGGATCTGGATGCTCTGCAGCAAATGCTGGACGCCATCCCCACCACCCACAAGGTGTATATCAACACGACTTTCCCCGTGCAGGAGCACACCACGCTGGACGAGATGGTGGCCTTTACCCAGCGTAACCGCCACAAAATCACCTGCATGAACATCTCCCGCCATTTGCAGAAGTATGTAGAGGAAAGCCCCGATCAGGTGCTGGGCCGCATTGCCTGCCCCACGCGGATCAACTGCGTGCTGTACAAGCGCTATCCTTCCGACAAGCTGCCCGCCTACGTAGAGCGGTTTCTGCCCTACGGTATTCCGGTGCAGTTCCGCTATGACTATACCGCCACCACGCCGGACAACCTGTATGATGAAGAGCATGACCAGATTCTGCACGATCTGCGCCGCCTGTTCACCTATAAGGGGCTGGACGGCTGCCGGATGCGCAACGGCTTCCATTTCGAGTATAAGGGGCTGCACCTGACCTATCACAAAACGCTGCCCTATTCCACCATTGTCGAAACAGGCGCAGACGGCGTGACGTATGATATCCTTTATGATGTGCTGATCAAGCAGACCGGTGAAATCCACAGCGATTGGACCGGTGTGAAAATGGACGTGGACGCCTACCGCAAGGCGGTTTACGAGCCCTACGACCTGCATGTGATCAACGGCACCGTTGATTTCTGACAGCCGATTGCAGCCACCATGAATCAAGCGAGCAAACAAATCCGTTAAGGGTTTGTTTGCTCGCTTTTTTACGTTTATCACATTCATCGCGGGAGTGAAAGCCACACCGCGCAGCTTCCCCATCTTCCGTGGGTTTTACAGCCGATAGACGGCGTTTTCCGTCACCAGAAGATCAAATCGCCTGTCATGGGCCTCCACCGGAACCTCCTCCGCCATCAGCTTTTCGCGGCACAGCAGCACCGCCGGCCCCTGATAGACTCCGAAGAAGCGGTCATAATACCCGCCGCCCTGCCCCAGCCGATTGCCCTGCCGGTCACAGGTAAGGCACGGCGTTACCGTCAGGTCGATCTCCTCCGGCGTCAGTATGCCGCAGCTTTCTACCGGCTCCAGAATTCCATAGGCGCCCGGTGCCAGCTGCTCCAGCGTTTCCACCCGGCACAGGGCCATGGTGTGTTCCCGCCCGCAGCGGGGCAGGCACAGCGTTTTGCCCCGGTTCAGCACATCCTGCAGCAGCGCCGTGGTATCGATCTCGCGGTCGGTCCCCATATAGGCAAAAACCGTTTTTGCCGCCTCATATTCCGGCAGCTCCGTTACCCGTTGGCAGATGGCTGCGGCGGCGCTGTCGCGGTACGTCTGGGGCAGAATACGCTCCATTGTCCGCACCTTCCGGCGCAGCGCCTGCTTTTTCTCCGTAACGGGCAACTCCTTTTTTGCGCGCTCCGCCTTCTGTCGGCGGGCAATCTCCATCATCCGCTCGTACATCTCATCACCCACGCATTTGCGGGCATACTGGCACCACTGTACACAGCTGAGCGCATCGTTATAGGCCACAAAGCCGCACACATCGCACGTCACCTGCGTGTCGGTGGAAAAAATCTCGATGGTATTGCCGCATACAGGGCATGTCTTTTCCCGGATCGTTGGCGTGCGGGGCTTTCCTTGGCATCCGTCCATAATCATATGCTTTCCTCCTGCCGTCAGTATAAGGGCCGCCGGGCGGTTTGTCCGTCCGGAAAAAGGTCCTTCTCCGTCATAGTATGCCCCGCCTCCAGCACGGTAAACTGCTCCTGCCACCGGCCGGACACCAGATTTTCCAGCACCCGGTTGCTGCCGGTCACATAATCCAGATCACATCGGATCAGGTCGGCGCACTGCTGCATCTCCGCCACAAAGTCCTCGGCATAGCAGTCATATACGCCGGTGTCGATCATGTCGGCGTGGTGATAGCCCTCCATAAAGCTGCCAAAGATGGATGTGCCGATCTCCATGCCGTAGCGGCGGCAGATCTCATCCTTGAACGCCGCCACCGAGTGCCCGCCCCGGTCACAGTCCCGAAAATAGATGTGGCCGGGCTGCTTGGCGTCAGGGCGGAGATGATCGTCCGTTTGCAGCAGCATGGTAACGCAGTCGTCCATTTTGGGCAGCACCGTGCGGCATTTGAGCGTCACGCCCTCCCACACGCCGCCGCAGCCGCACACGCACGAGAGCAGTGTGGTCACGTTTTCCGCCAGCCCCTCCATGGTGCGCAGCAGCGTTTCATGCATAAGTGCCGGCTCCTTGTGATTTTTCCAATCCAGTTCCTGCACCGGAAATTCCGTCCCCATTTTCCGCTGCGCTGCATCCAGATGGCGCCGCACCGAAGTGCAGCACAGGATCAGCGTATCGTTCTTGTCCAAGGCCCACGCCCCCTTATAAAACCCTTTCTAATGGCGCAGGGGAGAGCCCCCTCTCCCCTGCCCTTTATCCTGTCTTATTTTGCCTTCCGCAAAAAGCCAAACCACATGGTAAAGCCCACAAACATGCCGCCCAGAATGTTGCCCAGCGTCACAGGCAGCATGTTGCCCACAAAGTAGTTGCCCCAGGTCAGAGCGCCCAGGTCCATGCCAAGTGCCTGCGCCGTCTCGGCATAGGCGGGCACGGTTTTGGCGAACAGGCCCATGGTGCAGTAGGTCATGTCGGCGATGGAGTGGTTAAAGCCGCAGGTGACGAAGAACATCACCGGTGCCCATGCGCCGATGAACCGTCCGGTGGTATCCTTAGCGCCCAAGCTCAGCAGCACGCCGATGGTCACCAGCACGTTGCACAAAAAGCCCATAAAGAAGGCGTTCTGGAAGGGCATGGTCATCTTGCCCATCGCCACCTTCATGGCATAGGTCGCCAGCAGGTTGCCGCTGGCGGAAAGCCAACCGAATTTGGCGCACAGCACCGCCACCAGCATGGATCCGATGAAATTGCCGATGTAGACGAACAGCCAGTCCTTCAGCATGGCGGCAAGGCGCACCTTCTTGTCCAGCACACTGATGAAAATCAGCGTATTGCCGGTGAACAGCTCCGCGCCGATCAGCACCACCATGCCCAGGCCGAAGGCGAACAGCAGCCCGGAAACCGTCCGGATGGTGCTGTTGTTGTCCAGTCCGTAGCTGGCTATGTTGGTCACGCAGGAGGGAAAGGCGATCAGCATACCGGCCAGCACGCCCAGCAGCAGCATTTTGCAGACAGGCATGCTGCTCTTTTTCACGCCGGCTTCGGCATAGTTGGCCGTAATTTCGGCAGGGGAAAACAGATTCATGCTCAGCCCTCCTTACGCCAGTGTGCGTTCGGCAGCCTCCACCACATGGCCGATCAGTACCGAGGTGGTCACGGCGCCCACACCGCCGGGCACGGGGGTAATCGCCTCAACGATCGGCTCCACCTCGGCAAACACGGCGTCGCCCGCCATGCCGCCCTTGCCCTTGGAGGTTACCTTGTCGGGATCCCAGTTCATGGATACGTCGATGACGATCTGGCCCGGCCGGACATAGTCGCCGCTCAGGCTCTTCAGCACACCGGCGGCGGACACCAGAATGTCGGCCTCCCGCGCCACAGCCTGCACGTCCTTGGTTTTCGTGTGGCAAACCGTAACGGTGGCGTTTTTGCCCAGCAGCATCATGGCGGCCGGCTTACCCACCACCAGCGAGCGGCCGATCACCACGGCCTTCTTGCCGGTGCAGTCAATGCCGTAGTAGTCCAGAATCTCCATGCAGGCCTGCGGGGTACAGGGCGCGAAGCCCAGCTTCTTACCCATGAACACACCGGCGTTGGACAGGTCGGTCATGGCGTCAACGTCCTTGCAGGCAGCCAGATGGTTGCAGATCTCATCCTGCTCCGCTTTCAGGTGCTTGGGCAGGGGGCGGAACAGCAGGCATCCGTGGATGCTCTCATCGGCGTTGATGGCCTCGATCTGGTCGATCAGCGCCTCCTTGGTCACATCCTCCGGCAGCAGGAACTTCACCACATCCACGCCGATCAGCTCGGCACGGGAGGTAGCTCCCTTTTCATAGGACAGGTCGGAGGGATTCTCACCGCAGCGGATGATGGCCAGCTTCGGCATAACGCCCTTTTCCTTCAGTGCCGCCACTCGCTGCTGCAAGCGCTCGTTCATGGCGGCGGTTACTTCTTTGCCCAGTAATTGCTTTGCCATAGTCTGATCCTCCCTTATTTGAAGAAACCGGCCTTGACGGTCTCAAAAATACCGTCGGCCTTCTTGCCGTACACATCCAGCATGGTCAGGCACTTGGCGTTCATCTCTTCGGCCACATCGCGGTTTTGCAGGGTTTTTGTGTTGATGAACACGTTCAAAGACGCCGCCTGCAAGGCCGCCTTCACGATGGCGGCGCCGCAGCCTGCGTCGGACACCGCCAGACGGGAGCCCTTCTCTGCGAACACGGCAATGGCGTCGATTGCCTCGCAGCACAGCTCCATAATGTGCATGGGCACACGGCAGGCGGTGATGGTGGCCTCCTCCATAATGCGGGGCCGGTCGGGGTCATCCTTGGGAATGCCGTAGGCGTTGGCCAGCGGGATAAAGCCCTCCGCGTCGGCGGGCACCTGATCCAGCAGCTCGCTCTGAAGCGTATCGCACTTCTTTTGCAGGGCAACGATCTCTGCCTCCACATCGGCATATTTCTTCTTGCCCACGGTCAGCGAGCCGACCATGTTGCCCAGCGCCGTGCCGATGGCAGCCACCAGCGCGGAAGCACCGCCGCCGCCGGGTGCAGGCTCATTGGAAGCCAGAACCGTGACAAATTCACGGCAGGACTTGGTGGTATAATCCATAGTTCACTCCTCGTTGTTTCCGAAATACTCTCATTGTGGCGAAAGCACTCTTGATGGAAAAAGCTCCAGCGGCTTCAAGCCGCCGGAGCTTTCTTGCATGTAAGTATCCGAAAATAGCCTTAATACGTCCTAAAAAGCCTCGCAGAGTTCACGTCCGCAGACGTGAATCTATCCAATCATTTTTCGCCGGTAATCAAAACAGGCCGCTGACCTTGCCGGTCTCGGTATCCACATCGATGCGGCGATAGGCGGGATTGGCCGCGGTACCGGGCATCATGGAGATAGTACCGGCCATGGGGCACAGGAACTTGGCGCCGCCATACTCCAGAACGTCGCGGATGGTCAGGCGCCAGCCGGTCGGCACGCCCTTCTTGTTGGGATCGTCGGACAGGGAGAGGTGTGTCTTGACCATCATGGTGCAGTAGTCGGCGTACTTGGGATCAGCCTCAAAGCGCTCCGCCTTCTGAACGGCCAGCGGGGCCCAATCCACACCGTCAGCGCCGTAGACCTCCTTGGCGATCAGCTCAACGCGCTGACGCAGCGGCATATCCAGATCATACAGGAACTTGACGTTGACCGGATCCTCGCAGGCCTCCACCACGGTCTTGGCCAGCTCGATGGCACCCTCGCCGCCGAAGCGCCAATGGTTGGACTCGGCGCAGCGGACGCCGCGCTCCTGGCACAGTCTCTTCAGCAGGGCGATTTCGGCATCGGTGTCGGTGTAGAAGCGGTTGATGCAAACCACGGGATTGATGCCGGACTTCTTGATGGTGTTCACATGGTGGAACAGGTTGCAGGTGCCCTTCTCCAGCAGCTCCAGATTCTC
>CAKTGD010000068.1 GCA_934561335.1 uncultured Oscillospiraceae bacterium | reverse complement strand
CCCCTGAGGGCCGAGGAGACGCAGCCTGCCGTAGAGCGGGCTTTGCGTATCGAGCAGCAGCGCAGCGACATTCCGTTCCGATGGGAGGACGATGTTCCCGCCACGGTGGCCGCCGCCTGCGGCGGCGATGTGCGCAAGGCGGTAACGGCGGTGGAACTACTGTACCAGTCCGCCAGACCGAGGGACGGCGCGCTTTATGTAACAAGGGAAGATGCTTTACAATTGGCGCAGCGCAGCGCCATGCGGTATGATCGGGACGGCGACGAGCACTATGATCTGCTCTCGGCGCTGCAAAAGTCCATCCGCGGCTCCGACCCGGATGCGGCGGTGTACTATCTGGGGCGGCTGCTGGTGGCGGGCGACCTGCTGTCTCCCTGCCGCCGGCTGCTGGTTATTGCGGCGGAGGATGTGGGCCTTGCCTATCCGCAGGCCATCGTCGTGACAAAAGCCTGCGTGGATGCGGCGGTGCAGCTGGGCCTTCCCGAGGCGCGGCTCCCGCTGGCCGAGGCGGCCATCCTGCTGGCCACCGCGCCCAAGTCCAACGCCAGCCACAACGCCATTATCGCCGCCATGGAGGATATCCAGCACGGCGCTATGGGCACGATCCCCCGGCATTTGCAGAATGTCCACGCCGACAGCGCCGGGCAGGAGCGGGAACAGGGGTATCTGTATCCCCACAGCTTTCCGCATCACTATGTCAAGCAGCGTTATCTGCCGGAGGCGCTGGGGGAGCGGCATTACTACGAATATGGCGACAACAAGACGGAGCAGGCGGCCAAGCGGTATTGGGATGAGATCAAGAAGGGGTAAGCCATGGATTTACAGCTGCACGACATTCTGGAACTGAAAAAGGATCACCCCTGCGGCAGCCGCCGCTGGGAGGTGCTGCGCGTCGGCATGGATATCAAGCTGAGATGTCAGGGCTGCGGCCACGAGGTCATGCAGCCCCGCCGCAAAGTTGAAAAAATGATCCGCAGGATCATACCAACCACGGATAAGGAGGAAGCGTAAATGCGCAAGAAAACAACGCAGGTCATTGTGGGCGTGATTGCCTGCCTGATGGCCGTACTGATGCTGGCCGGCTTGATCATACCCTATATCGGCCTGTGAGGTGAAGGATGAAGCACTGTATTTTGGCGAAATGGAATGAAAAAGTGACCGATAAGGCGGCGCTTCTGGCGCAGGTCAGGGCGCTGTTTCAGGCGGCGGATAGCGTGGAGGGGATTCACGGCGTGCAAGTTTTCCCCTGCTGCATCGACCGGGCCAACCGCTGCGATCTGATGATCGTGCTGGATATGGAAAAGGCGGCACTCGACGCATGGGACGGCTGTGAGGTGCACCGGCAATGGAAAGAACAGTATGGCTCACTGCTGGAAAAGAAAGCAATTTTTGACTATGAATCATGAAAAACGCTCTGCGGGATTTCTTCCGCAGAGCGCTTTTTTATGACAGGATTTCACGCCCTGCTGTCCTATAATAGACAGGCGGGGTGATGGCGGTGGCAGTCGTGTATATTGACCGGGTAGCGGTGCTGAATCTGGCGGTGGACTATTTGCTGCTGCTGACCGCCGCCACGCTGGCCGGGACGCCGCTGCGGCGGCTGCGGTTCGGTATTTGCGCGGCCTTTGGCGCATTTTACGCGGCGGCGGTGTTCATTTGCACGCCGCTGGCCCATCCGATGTGCCGTGTCGCAGTTGGCGTGGCGCTGGCGCGGTGCGCGTTTCACCGGGAAACGCGGCCATGGCGTATGACAGCTTTATTCTGGCTGCTGTCGGCAGGGCTTGCCGGCTTGCTGCTGGCCTTGGGACTCCTGATTGGGTCGCCGGCCGGCGTTTTGAAGAAGGTGTATTATGCCGATATCCGATGGACGGTCCTGCTGGGCGCGGCGACAGGGTTCTATGGCCTTATGTATGTTGTGTTCCGGCAGGGAGCGCGCCATGAAAGGGGAGATGTGATGGAGATCGATGTGGTGATAGGCGGATGTCAGTGCCGTCTGCGGGCACTGCGGGACACCGGCAACACGCTGCGTGATCCGATGTACGGCCAGCCGGTGATGGTGGCGGAGACGGAGGCGCTGCGGCAGCTATGGCCCGAAGAAGTCGGGGCGATCCTGCGAAAGCCGATCCCGGCGGAGGAAAAGATGGCCCTGCTTCATGAAGTCGGCGCCGGACTTTCGTTTATGCTGCTGCCGTTTCGGGCGGTGGGAACCGCAGGCGGACTGCTGCTGGCGTGCCGCAGTGATTATATTCAGCTCGGGCGTGAACGAATCCAACATGCGCTGGTCGCGCTGACCGATACGCAGGTGGGTATCGGAGGATATCAGGCCCTGTGGGGCGGACAGGAGGGAAAGCATGACGCTGTGGTACCGTGTCGTACAGTGGATCCGGCGGCTGATCAGGCCGGATAGCATTTATTACATAGGCGGCAGCGATACGCTGCCCCCGCCGCTGCAGCGCGATGAGGAGGCCGAGCTGCTGGCGCAATTGCCGCAGGAGCAGGCCCGCAAGGTGCTGATCGAACGAAATTTGCGGCTGGTGGTCTATATCGCCAAGCGATTTGATAACACGGGCATCAACATTGAAGACCTGATCTCTATCGGAACGATCGGCTTGATCAAGGCGGTCAATACGTTCCGTACAGATAAGAATATCAAGCTGGCCACCTATGCCTCCCGGTGCATTGAAAATGAAATCCTGATGTATCTGCGAAAGAACAGCAATATCCGCACGGAGGTCAGCTTTGATGAACCGCTGAACACCGATTGGGATGGAAAGGAGCTGCTGCTCAGCGATGTGATGGGCACGGAGGAGGATGTGGTGATGCGTCCCCTTGAGGAGGATGTAGACAGGCAGCTGCTGCATAGCGCCGTGGAAAAGCTCTCACCCCGTGAGCGGGATATTATCTCTCTGCGCTTTGGCTTGAACGGCAGAAAGGAACTGACGCAAAAGGAGGTGGCCGACCATCTGGGCATCTCCCAGTCCTATATTTCCAGACTGGAGAAACGGATCATCCTGCGCTTGCGGCGTGAGATCATGAAAATGACATAAGCGGCGGTCTGGGCGGCAATGTCTGCGGGGAGGCGATTTCCCCCCACCGGGAAAAATCGGCAGCGACAGCGGAAGGAAATGCTTGTAAGAACCGAGAATCCGTGGTATGATCGGTCTGATAAAAGGCAAGCATACCGCAGTGTATGCATCGCGGCGAATATCCGGTCGGCTTTCCAAGCCGCTGAGAGCGGCGCGGAGGAGGTGGCAGGGGTATGATCCGCGGCGCAATATTTGATCTGGACGGCGTGCTGCTGGATTCCATGGCCATCTGGAACGATCTGGGGGCGCGGTATCTGCGCCGACAGGGCATCACGCCGGAGGCGGGACTCAACCGCATCCTTTTTTCCATGAGCATGGAGCAGGGGGCGGCCTATCTCAAGGGGCACTATCCGCTGAAGGATAGTGAAGCGGAGATACTCGAAGGGATACAGGACATGCTGCGGGATTTCTACGAGGATGAAGTTCCGGCCAAGGCGGGCGCCAGAGAAACGCTGGCGCTGCTGCAAAGCCGGGGTATCCCTATGGCGGCGGCGACCTCCAGTCCACGCGGACATGTGACCCGCGCGCTGGATCGGCTGGGGCTGCTGTCCTATATCGAAGCGATTTTCACAACCGGAGAGGTTGGCAGGAGCAAGCACGAGGCGGATATTTACCATCTGGCGGCGCAGGCGCTGCATACCGCACCGGCGGAGACGCTGGTGTTTGAGGACTCCCTCTATGCGCTGCGCACCGCTCATTCGGCAGGCTACCCCACGGTGGGGGTGTATGATGCCAACGGAGAATCGGATCAGCAGGGAATGCGGTCTGCGGCGGATGTTTACCTTGTCTCGCTGCGGGAGTTTCCCGCCGCGTGGCAGCGGCTGAACCAGCTTTAAAAGCGGGACTATATTGGAAAAAAAGACACTGACCTTTCGGCGGATATAGGAGGCACACATCGCGTGAAATTGACAACGGTTTTATTTGATCTGGATGGGACGCTGCTGCCCATGGATAACGATGCGTTTACCAAGGGGTATTTCAAGCTGCTGGCTGCCAAAATGGCGCCCTACGGCTATGAGCCGCAGCAGCTGGTGGACGCAGTGTGGGCCGGGACGGCCGCCATGGTGAAGAACGACGGCACGCGCAGCAACGAAGCGGCCTTCTGGGAAACGTTTGACGGGTTCTATCCGGAGAAGGGGCTGGCGGACAAGCCGATCTTCCAGTCGTTTTATGAAGATGAGTTTCAAAAGGCGCGGGTCATCTGCGGCTGCGACCCCATGGCGGCGGAGACGGTTCGGCGGCTGAAGAAGCGTGGGCTGCGCGTGGCGCTGGCCACCAACCCCATCTTTCCCGCTGTGGCCACCGAAAGCCGTATCCGCTGGGCAGGTCTTGTCCCGGAAGCGTTTGAGCTTTACACCACCTATGAAAACACGGGTTACTGCAAACCGAATCCTGCGTATTACCGGGATGTGATCGGGCGGTTGGGCGTCAGCGCGGAGGAGTGCCTCATGGTGGGCAACGATGTGACGGAGGACATGGTGGCCCGGACGCTGGGTATGCGGGTCTTTCTGCTGACGGACTGGATGATCAACCGCAGCGGCGAGGACATCAGCATCTTCCCCCACGGCGGCTTTCCCCAGCTCCTCAACTACCTTGAGGACGTGCTATAAGCCGGATATCAATACGCGCTGCCGCCGCTTTCGGAGGCTGCGGCACACAAATAAGGTCAAAAAATGCTTTCTGACGCTGCCTTGCTCAAGGGCGGTCAGAAAGCATTTTTGTTGTGTCCTCCAAAGCCGGACGTCAAGCGTATGGTGTTCAGCGCTCCTGCGCCTGACGGCGAATGCACAGACCATAAAACACGATCGCCAGCAGCTGCACGCACACCGAAACCGCCGACAGCCACACGGGAGAGAGGTCGTACAGTGCGCCCAGAAGCCAGCTTCCCAGAAACCATGCGATACCAAAGCCGGTTTCAAAAATGCCGAAGCCGGTGCTGCGCATGGAGCGGGGGATGATCTTGCTGACGGCGGCTTTCATGATACTCTCCTGCGCGCCCATGCCGATGCCCCACAGGAGAATGCCGATCCCCATCAAAACCGGGCTTTCACTCAGAAAAATGAAGCAGGAGAAGAAAGCGCTGCACAGGGTAGAGGCCATCAGGGCCTTTAAGCCGATCCTGTCAAACAGCCAGCCGAAAAAGAGCGCCGCGAAAGCGTCCACCGCCATGGCGGCGGCATAGAGCAGGCTCAGCGTGGACGTGGGGAAGGCCTGCGTCTTTGCGGCATGCAGCGTAATCAGCGTAAAGTCGGCGAAGCCGAAGGCAAACAGACAGATGGCAGCCATGTACAGCACGAAGGATTTTTGCGTGCGGAACGCTGCCGGTGCGTCCTCCGCCTTTTCGAACATCTCCGGGTGGGGGTATTTTGTCTTTGAGAAAACCACCAGCGCGATGGTGACGAGGGCGGGGATGCCGAGGATGGCAAAGGAAAGCCGGTAGGTGGAGAACAGATTGCCGGTGCCCTTCACAGCGGCGATGACAAAGAGCATGACCGGACCCAAAAAGGCGCCCAGCTGGTCAAGAAACTCCTGATAGGCAAAGCCCTTTCCCGTTCCGATCTCACTGGCGGCAAAGCTGACCAGCGTATTCTTCGCCGGCTTCTTGATGGCCTTGCCCACCCGCTCCAGAATTACCAGACCGCAGGCGATGACCCAGCCGTTTTCCGGGATCAGCGCCAGCGCGGGAATGGCCAGCACCTGCATGGCATAGCCTGCCATCACCAACGTCCAGTACCGCTTGGTTTTGTCTGCCACAAAGCCGGAGAGCAGGCGCAGCGAATAGCCGCATAGCTCCCCGATACCGGAGACGAAACCAATGGTGGCCGCCGATGCACCGGCAAGGTTCAGGTATTCGCCCAGAATGCTTCTGGCGCCCTCGTGGGTCATATCCGAGAACAGGCTGACAATGCCCATCAGCGTGATAAAGGCCACCGCGCCGCTGAGTTGTTTTTTGCGTTTTGCAGACAAGAAACTCGCCTCCGTGGATGATTTGCCGTATGGCTCCTGATTTCTCCACTATACGCGCAAGATCGTCCGCTGTCAATCCGCCCGGGACATTTGGACGCTCCACCCTTCAGAGGCGCTTTCTTTGGAAAATACCGGCCAAATCCGCCGGGAGCTGCTTGACGCTACGCGCACAGCCTTTCAAGAACGCCGAGGATCAAGTCCATCGTTATCCGGATGCTGTCAAGCGCGCAGCACTCCTTGGGCGTATGAACATCAAAAAGCGACGGGCCGATGGCGATCATATCCAGCCGGGGATTCTTTTCGGAAAAAGCGCCGCACTCAAGCGCGCCGTGGATCGGCTCAACGACCATATCCTGACCGGTCAGCGCCCTGTAAACCTGACAGGTCAGCGGCGTCAGCCTGCTTTTGGGATTGACCGCCCACGCAGGGGAGTGCTCTCCCAGCTCGAACGTAAAGCCGAAAGCGGCGGCGATGGCGCGGTCGATGGCCAGCAGCTCCTGTGCGCGGTAGGCAGCACAGCTGCGCGACATGGCCGCCAAACGCATTTCTCCCTCCGAAACCGCCAGAAGTCCCAGATTCTGAGAGCTTTCCGTCAGGCCCGGCACATAGGGACTGACCGTGTGAACACCATCAGGAAGCGTCAGAAGAAGGCGGAGCAGGGCATCGGTCTCTGGGGCGGGAACCACGGCGGAGATATCTTCGCTGCCCAGCGCCCAGCGGAAAGCCATGTTCTGCTCAATCTCCCCGAACCCGGCTTTCCATTCAAGAGAAAGCTTCTCCAAAAGCCGGAAAGCCTGTGGAAGGTGCTGGGGGCGGAGCGTGATTTTCGCCTCAGCCGATGCGGGGATCGCATTTCGTGCCTGACCGCCGTGGAAGGATACCAGCTGGTAGTCGATCTGCGCAAGCCTCAACTCGTGCAGCAGGCGGCCGAGACAGCGCAGCGCATTTGCACGGCCTCTATGGATATCGACCCCGGAATGACCGCCCAGCAGGCCGGTCATCTCAAGCCGCAGCACCGGCCAGCCCTCATTCGCCGCGCAGCTTTCATATGAGCGGGTAAAGGCCATGAAGTCGCCGCCGGCGCTTGAATTGCAAAGCGAACCCAGCCACTCCCAATCCAGATTGATGAGATAATCCGCATCCAGATACTTGGGATCAATCGCACCGGAGGACATGCCGTCCTCCTCGTTGACGGTGAACAGCACCCGCAGCGGACCGTGAATTGCCTCCTGCCCGGCAAGAACAACCAGCGCCATGGCAACGCCGATCCCATCATCGGCGCCCAAACTGGTTCCCTCTGCGGAGATAAAGCGGCCGTCATTGACGACCCTGATGGCATCCTCCGTGGGACGAAAGGCCACCCCCTCCGCCGCCACGCAAACCATGTCCATATGCGCCTGTAAAATGACGCGAGGTGCGTTTTCGTGTCCGGGGGAGGCGGGTTTTTCAATTATCACATTGCCGATCTCGTCCACGACATAGGGTAAGCTGTGCGCCTGCGCCCAGCTGCACAGGTAATCGGCAATTTTTTTCTCGTGATGGGAGGGCCTTGGAATGGCGGCGATTCCCATAAACTCGTCAAGAACTTTTTGCAGCATCCGATCATTCCTCTCCTATACTTGGATTTCCCGAAAAGCAGGGGCCTTATTCTGAAGGGGGAAGGCATCTGCGTGCCTTCCCCCTTGCGGGTGCTTGTCGTATTATGCGTACTGGACGATCTGCTGTTCAGGCTTGCCCAGAATCTCAAAGTAGCGGGACCAGATTTTCTGAAGATAGGCCAGATCGTTTCGCCACCACTTCTCATCCACCTTCACAGCGCCCACCGCAACGTGCTCAACCAGGATCTCGCCGTTTTTACCCACGATATCAGCATTGGAAAGCGGCGCGCAGGTATCCGTGTTGATATAGCAGATGATATCCGGCGCGGTCATGCGCGTCTTTACAAATCCGTCGGGAGAGGTCTCTTCCAGGATCAGATTCTCATTGAGGAAGTAGGTTTTCCATTTCGTGCCGTCATCGCCGGTGATTTCGACAAAGCCCTTGTCAAAGCCAAGCGCCTGCTCGTTGTGCACGCTGGTGACGGTGCCGCGGCCGATCTCTCTGCACTCAAGACCGGCGTCCCTGAGCGTATCGAAGATGCCCGCGGACGTGGTTGCGGTGCGCAGCTTCTCGCCGACCGTGCAGCATTTTTTGACGCTGTTGACAGGCAGATTGTTGATGATATCGTTCTTCCGCACCATCCAGCCGGACAGACCGCCCATCTGAGAGAACGCAACGCACAGATTGCGGCCGATGGTCTCACCCATCGCGGCGTCTCTGGCATTTTCCAGCTCGATGGACACCCGGTTGCCCTGGTTGTCGGACATGGCCAACGGAGAGGTCTGCAGACCATTGATGTGCAGGAGCAGCGTATCCAGAGCCGGCACGGCGCGGCCGGTTCCATCTGCGTCGATGAACGGAATACCCTTTTCCATAGCAACCAGCAGAGGAACCAGGGTGTTAAAGCCACCGATCTCAA
>CAKTGD010000067.1 GCA_934561335.1 uncultured Oscillospiraceae bacterium | reverse complement strand
ATGAAATCCCGGTAGGAGGCCGCGTTTTCATTGACGGCGGGCAGGGTGTCGATGCCCCACCATGCGTCGTACTCGTCGGGCCAGTGCTGGAAGCAAAACCAGTCGTACCAAGGGGATTCCTTGCTCTGATAAGCGCCGGGGGTATCGAAAAAGCCGTGGCGGTTAAAGTAGCGGCTGTCGTCTCCGGTGTGGTTGAATACGCCGTCCAGCATCACCCGGATGCCCCGCTTTTTCGCCTCGGCGCACAGGGTACGAAAGTCCTCCTCCGTGCCCAGCATGGGGTCGATCATCCGGTAATCCGCCGTGTCGTACCGGTGGCAGCTGGCGGCGTAAAAGATGGGGTTGAGGTACAGCGTGGTGACCGACAGGCTCTGGAGATAGTCCAGCTTGCTGCAAATGCCGGCCAGACTGCCGCCGAAAAAGTCGCTGTTCCAGCGGCCTGTCAGCGGATCGGGGCCAAGGCGGGGCGGCTCGTCCCACCGGTCGTGTACCGTGCGGCAGCCCAGCAGCCCCTTAGGGTCAGGCGGGGTCAGGCGGCAAAAGCGATCCGGGAAAATCTGATATGTTACGCCTTGACCGAACCATTCGGGAGTGGGGCGCTCCTCATATACGGTCAGCTGCCACGGCTGGCGGTCCGCCTCGCCGCCCAGACCGTTGCGGCCCAGAAAGACGGCCTGACCGTCCGTGCCGGTCAGGCGGAAGGTGTACCACACCAGCTCGGGGGTATCCGGCGCGGTCAGCACGCCGGAAAAGCCGCCGGGGCAGGGGGTAAGCGGAAGCTCCTGATGCCGGGCGGCAAATTCGTCTGCTGTCAGCAGGGAGCAGGCGCAATAATCGGGGCCCGGCGTCACGGTAAAGGATACGTCCGTGCCGCAGCTGACGGCGCCGAAGGGGGATTTATAATAGGTGTCGCGGGAATTGAAAATGGTCATAGAAATCAGTTGTTCCTTATTGGTTCTCTCGCGGGGCCGATGTAGGGCCCCATAGCGGTGCTTGCGATCCGTTTGCGCAGGGGACGACGTTCCCATCGCCCCCTGCACAAAGCCTCATTTCAGCAGGGTATTCTCCCCGGTCACGTCGCCGCCGGCCACATGGTCAGCAAAATAGGCGTTGATGATCTCCACGGCGGTGGAGGCCAGCGCCGCGCCGGCACCGCCCTTTTCAATGACGATGGCAACGGCGATTTCCGGGTTTTCATAGGGGGCGTAGGCCACGAACACGCCGTTGGCGATCTCGGTGCCCACCTGAGCCGAGCCGGTTTTGGCGCCGGCGGAAACCACGCACTTGTCGAAAGCGCCGGCCAGCGAGCCGGTGGTCAGATTATGCATGCCCTTTGTCACGGCGCTGATGGTGGCGTCGGACATCTCCACCACGTTGAGGGGCTCTTCATCATAGACGTACAGCAGCTTGCTGTTATCGTAGGTCTTGACGCTTTTGAGAAGATGGGCCTGATAATGCTCGCCGCCGCCCACCAGCGTGGCGATGTAGTTGGCCAATTGCAGGGGGGTAAACAGGTTGTAGGACTGGCCGATGGCGGCGGTCAGCGTCTGGCCGTCGGTCCACTCCAGATCGTGGGCCTCGGCATATTCCGGCGAGGCCAGCGCGCCGCGGCTGTCGCCGATCTCGATGCCGGTGGAGCTGCCCAGTCCGAATTGCAGGGCATAGTCGTCAATGGTCTGGATACCGGTCAGGCGGCCCACCTCATAGAAGAAGTAGTTGCACGAAACGGTGATGGCCTGCGACACATCCACGCGGCCGTGGGTATAACCCATCCGCCAAACCCAGCACTGGGGCTGGGGATATTCGTAGAAGGTATACACGCCCTTGTCCTGAATGGTGGACGAGGGGGTGATAACGCCGGATTCCAGCGCCGCCACCGCCGTGACCATCTTAAAGGTGGAGCCGGGGGCATAGGTGCCGTTCACGGCGCGGTTGAACATAGGCAGGCGCTCGTCAGCCAGCAGGGTGTTGTACTCCTGGCCAAAGGTGGACAGATCGAAGCTGGGGTAAGAGGCCAGCGCCAGCACCTCGCCGGTGCCGACCTTCACCACGGCGGCCGCGCCGCCCCGCTGGTCGCTGTCCTTGTCGATCATGCCCTCGATGGTGGTGGAAAGGGCTTCTTCGGTGGCGGTTTGCAGATCCAGATCCAGCGTCAGCGCCACGGTGCTGCCGGGCTTTGGCTCTTCAACATACACCTCGCCGGTGATCTTGCCCTTGTCGTCGGTGGTGACAAGGCGGGTGCCGTTTTTGCCCCGCAGCCATTCCTCAAAGGCCTTTTCCGCGCCGCTTTCACCCACCAGCGCATCCATGGAGTAGCCCTTGTCCCGGTATTCCGCCCAGTCCTCGGCGTAGATGCGGGAGATACGGCCCAGAATGTGGGCGGCGGCGGTGGTGTTATACTCCCGCAGGGAGGACTGGCCCGTGGTTACGCCGAGGAAGTGCCCGTCGGTGATCTGGGAGATCAGCTGGGTGGAGGCGTCCTCTACAAAAACATAGCTGCTGCGGCGATACAGCTCATAGCGGACGCCGGCAATCAGCCGCGCCTGCCCGTCGGAATAGCGCGTATCGATTGCGAACAGCCGGCGCAGCGCGTCAAGCATCTGCGGGGCCGTCAGCTCGTCGCTCAGCTCCGCCTTCTTGAGAAAGGCGGTAAAGTCCTCCTCGTGCCGGGAGGCCAGATAGAGGAAGGGGGAGGATTTTGACAGGGGCAGCGTATCCACCCAGTCGGTGTCGTTTTCCTGACACAGGGTAATCAGCCGCCAGATGGCGTCGTTAAAGGCTGCATCATCGGCAAAGCCGGTTTTGCTCAGCGTCAGGGTATAGGCCAGCCGGTTGGATACCAGCACCTTGCCATTGCGGTCGGTCAATACGCCGCGGCGTGCCTCCACAGATTCACGGGTCGCGTTGGAGGCAATGGATTTGGCCCGGTTTTCGCTGCCGTGCAGAATCTGGGCATCATACAGCGCCACGAGAAACAGCAGCAGCATCAGTCCCAGCGCAAGAGCCAGCACAAATAGGCGGCTGCGGGCGGGACGGGGAGATTTTATCATGGAAAGGCGCTCCTTTCAGGGCTCAGCGTCCGGCGAAGCGGCGGTGTACGCGGAAAAATACCAGATGGATCAGAATGGAAAAGGGCAGCGAGATCAGCACCTCGCGGACCATCAGCCACAGCGCCGAGCGCAGGGGCGTATCGAAACGATAGAGAAAGGCCAGTGCGTTCAGCAGGCCCGTCAGCAGCAGCGCCGCCGCCGAAACCGTCAGCGAGCAGATAAGCCCCGGCATGATGATATGCCGGGCGGCAAAGCCTGCCGCGGCGGCGCAGGCCAGCAGGGCGACGGCGTAGAAGCAGGGGAACGCGCCGGTGATCAGTGTGTCGCACACCAGCCCCAGCACGAAGCCGAACAGCGGCCCCTCCCGCTTGCCCTCCAGCGAGGCCGCCACGGCGCTGAGCATCGGCAGAAGGAAGGGGTGAACGCCTGCTATGTGCAGATAGGGCATCACCAGCTGCTGCACCAGCAGGAACAGCAGCGTCCACATGCCGTACAGCGTCCACTTGATGGTAATCAGTCGTTGTGTCATGGCCTTACTCCACCACGTCGAATTCGGTGACGAGGAACACCTGCGTCAGATGGGTGATGTTGGCCTTGGGCGTCACCACGGCGTACTGGGTCAGGCCGCCGGCATCGGTGCGCAGCTCCGTCACCGTGCCGATGGAAAGACCGGCCGGGTAGTAGCCGCCCAGCCCGGAGGTCACCACCAGATCGCCGCTGATCAGCGTATCGGCGTCCTCAAGATAGGTCAGGGCCAGCTGCCCATCGCTCATCAGGCCCAGCTTACCCTGGGCCACCGCTACCTGCTCAGTGCGGAACACCGTGGCGCCAATGGAGCTGGAGGTATCCAGTACGGTGGTCACGGTGCACCAGTTCATGCCCGCGTCCGTCACCACGCCCACCAGATTGCCGTATTCGTCAATGGCGCAGTTGCCGATGGCGATGCCGGCGGCAGTGCCCCGGTTCAGGGTGATGGTGCTGGCCCAGTTGCTGACCGAGCGCTCCGACACCCGGGCCGACACGGTTTTCAGATCCCGCCGCTGGCTGGCCAGCTCCAACAGGTTCCGCAACCGGCGGTTTTCCTCGCTGTCCTTCTGTGCGTTGCGCAGCTGGCGCTCCAGCTCCGCCACCTGTGCGCGCAGGGCGTCGTTTTCCTCCTGTAGGCTGTCCACCCGGTCAAAGTGGTCGTCGATGCTGTCCACCCAGCCGGATACCGCCGCGCCCGCCGAACGGAAGGGAGAGGCGATCACACCGGCGATATTGCGCAGCAGCGGCGTGCCGGAGCTGAGGGCGGAAATGACGCACAGCGCCACCACCATCACAGCCAGCCCACCCAGCAGCCAGATACCGTATTTGGCAATAAATCGTTTCATAGAATACCGTTCCTTACAGCAGCGTTACGCCGAATTGGGCCAGCATGCGGCTCAGCAGCACCACCGGCAGGCCCATCACGTTGAAAAAGTCGCCGTCGATACGCTCTACCAGCAGCGCCCCCAGCCCCTGCACGCCGTAAGCCCCGGCCTTGTCCATGGGCTCGCCGCTGCGGATATAGGCCTTCAGCTCCGCTTCTGAGGCCGGGCGGAACCAGACCTGCGTGGTCTGGGCGCGTGTGAGCAGCGTGTCTGCCTGCCGCACCGTCACGCCGGTGCACACCAGATGGCTGCGCCCCTGCAAGGCCGACAGCATCCGCAGCGCGTCCGCCTCATCCCGGGGCTTTCCCAGACGCTTGTCGTCCAGAAACACCATGGTGTCGGCGGTGATGACGATATCCTCCGGCCCGGAGGCCACGGCGGCGGATTTCTGCCGGGAGATATGGCACACGGTTTCCTGAGGCGTCAGTCCCTCCGGGCAGACCTCCTCCACCTGCGGCACGGATATCTGAAAATCCCGGATGCCAATGCGGCCCAGCAGCTCCTGCCGCCGGGGAGAGCCGGAGGCCAGAATGATCTTTGCCATCGCCCCTCACCTTCCCGTAGAGCCGAAGCCGCCCTGACCCCGCTGCGTATCATCCAGCGCCGCGGTCACCTCCAGCGTGGGCTGCACCACCGGCAGCACCATCAGCTGGGCGATCCGGTCGCCGTCGCGGATGGTGTAATCCGTGTCCGATTCGTTGTACAGGGCCACCAGCAGCTCGCCCCGGTAATCGCTGTCGATCACCCCCACGCCATTGGCCATGGTGATGCCGTGGCGGGCGGCAAGGCCGCTGCGGGCGCAGATCAGCGCCACATGCCCGGCGTCAGGCAGGGCGATGGCAATGCCGGTGGGCAGCACCTGCCGTGCCCCGGCCTTGAGCACCACATCGGCATCGATGCAGGCGCAAAGATCCATGGCGGCGCTGCCGGGGGTGGCGAAGCGGGGCATGGGAATGGTGTCGCCGATCTTGGGCGAAAGGGGTTTTATCTTTAAAATCATGGGTTTTTCTCCTGATAATTGATTACGATTTGTATTAAAGTGTATAAATATTACGGAATGGAAACGGATTTGCGCGTCCGACGCGGCGGGAAGTACAAAACGACGCTCACTCCACGCCGCGATAGAACAAGCCGCGTGTATATTCCTCCGGCGTCCAGTCACTCTCGCCCTGATAGCGCCGCAGCACCGCCTCGCACTGGGCAGGGCTTTCGGTGGTAAAGCGCAGCCGCGCCCGGGTCAGGCCGCAGCGCTGCCACTCCGGCTTATCCGCCAGAAACAGCACCCGGCTATTCTCCACCTCGCAGCGGCAGCCGTACTGCCCCAGCAGGGGGAACCGTGCCCCGGTGCGGTCGGTCAGGCTGTTGTCACCGCGGCACAGATGCTTGTCACCGCGGCAGCCGCCGGCGTTGCCGATCATGCAGTTTTCCGTGATCATCAGCGGCAGGCGGCCATAGACGATGGCCTCGCAGGGCAGATACTTGGTCAGCTCCCGCACCTGCTGGTGGCGCAGCTCGAAGGAGAGGGTCACGCTCTCAAGCCCCTGCGCCCGCCAGAAGGCCACGGCGCGGGAGTTGAACACGTTCAGGCCGAAGTCGCCCCGCTTTTCAAGGGGCAGCCCCTCCACAATGGCCATGTGTCCCGCGTTGCCGATGGCAACGGCGGAAAGGGCGGGGGTGCTTTCCAGAATCCTCCGGAAGAGCGCCTCGTCGCCGCTGCGCCATACCCGGGGCAGCAGGGCGCACAGCTTGGCCCGTCCCCGATAGTCTGCCAGCTGCCCCAGCAGCTCGATGGGCACATAAACCGCCGCCGCGTTCTCGGCTATCGCGTCGGTCAGCTGTTCCGGGCGGGCGATGGAGCAGGTCAGCACCGGCGCGGCAGGGGAGAAGGTCTCCTGTTCCGGAAGCGCCGGGGTGGGGAGACTGCGCCGCGGCGGTACAGCCGTCCGCTCTGCCGCCAGCGCCTCCAGCGCGTCGCGCCGCAGGGCGTTAAGGGCCGCCGCGCTCAGCATCAGCCCCGGCTCGACCACCGCCTCCGCCGCATCGCACCGGAACACGGTACCGCCGGTTTTTTGCAGCCGCTCCGCCGCCTCCTCCGCGCTCAGCGCCCGGTTCCGGGCAAGCTCCGGAACGGGGCCGGTAACGGTGACGGTGTGAAGGCCGTCGCTGGCCGTCAGCGCGGCGCTCCGGTCTGCCCGGATCTCCGCGTGCAGGGTGATGGGGACCTTTTTATGTTCGCCGTTTTCATAAAGCCGCCGGGCCTCCTGAAACAGCTCCTTAGGCTCCGGGGCATTCTCCGGCCGGGTGCCGAACATGGCCGGGCCCTTCCGGTGCAGATAGTACCCGTCGGTAAAGCCGCTGCGGGAGAAGGCCTGCTCCAAGGCGCGGCGCTCCTCCGCCGTGGGGCGGCGCTTTTCATCGATAAGCCGCCGGTAAATGGCCGTGACCACCGCCACATACTCCGGCCGCTTCATGCGGCCCTCCAGCTTCAGGCAGGCCACCCCCATGTCCGACAGCTCCTGCAAGTAATCCGATAAATTGGCATCCTTCAGGCTCAGGGGGAATTGATTCTTACACGGGCCGTTGACCCCGTAGGGCAGGCGGCAGGGCTGGGCGCAGGCGCCACGGTTTCCGCTGCGCTGGCCGATAAGGGCGCTCATGGTACACTGGCCGGAATAGCACATGCACAGTGCCCCGTGGACGAACACCTCAATCTCCACGCCGCAGCCGCGGCAGGCGGCGGCGATATCCTCCCGGGACAGCTCGCGGGCCAGCACCACCCGCTCCATGCCTAAGCCCTCCGCCCAGCGGGCGGCGCCGGGGGTAAAGAGGCTCATCTGGGTGCTGGCGTGAATGGGCAGATCGGGGGTCACCGCCTGCGCCAGGGTCAGCGCGCCCCAGTCCTGCACCAGCACTGCGTCCACCCCCATCCCGGAGGCCTTTCGCAGCACCTCGGCGGCTTGGGGCAGCTCACGGTCTGTCAGCAGGGTGTTGAGCGTCAGGAATACTCGAACGCCCCGCAGGTGACAGTAGGCCACCGCGTCGGCAAATTCCGCATCGGTGAAGTTTTTGGCGCTGCGCCGTGCGTTGAAGGCGCCAAAGCCCATATACACCGCGTCGGCCCCGGACTGCACCGCCGCCTCCAGCGAGGCGCGGGAGCCGGCGGGAGAAAGCAGCTCCATCATTTGCCGTTATTCCCCCGCTGCTGAGCCTTGAACAGCTGGCGCTTCAGCTCGCTGACCTCGTTCTTGGCGGCGGTGGCCTCGTCCAGATAGGTTTTCAGCTGGCGACGCAGGTTTTCGCCGCCGTCCTGCTGCTTGATCAGCTCGTCGGCCAGATTGATGGCGGCCAGCACCGCCGCATCGTAGCGGCTGACATGGGCATCGGCCATCAGCTCCGTCATTTTCTCATCCACCAGCGTGCCCACCTTTTGCATATAGGCGGCGCTTTCATCGGCCACAAGGGTGTAATCCTGGCCGCAGATCGTCATCGTCACACGGTTCGCCATGGTAAAGTCCTCCTATGATATACTCATACTGATACAGAATCCATTATACCACAAATTCATACCGGTGGAAGAACTTTCTGTAAATTTCCGAAAATCGTCGCCCGGGCGCTTTACGAAAGGGGAGTTTTCGTGTAGAATAGGGGAGAATTATTTTGCATTGGGGAGGCGAGGACGGTCTCCGACGGCCCCTTTCTTTCAATAGCGAAAGAAAGGGGGAAAGAACGCCAGAAGGAACCGCCGGTTCCTTCACCTCCGGGCGCGCTATGCTGCGTACAAAGACGAGACCGTTTACCACACGGTCGCGCAGGATTTCCGGTTTTGTTTCGCCATCGAAACGGTTCAGCAACAGCGCCGCTGCCGCTGATGCCTATGACGAACAACGCTTTATCTTCTACCGTTGCGTTGCATGAGCGGCAGCGGCGCAAGAAGAAAGTCAATTCGTCATACGCAACGAAAGCAAACATGACCTGTGAACGCGAGGTAACAGGCATCAAATCTAAACAAGGTATAGCGTGGGCGGATTCTTAAACCGCAGGTTTAAGCAGCGTTTTTGGGGAGCGATCCGAGCGCTGCCTGTGGCAGATGAAGCGAGGTGAGCGAGTGGCAGCGGTCAAAATTTCGGCGGCTTTTAGGCCGCTACGAAATTTTGGGTACCGCAACAGGACACTTTTGCCGCCAAGGGCAAAAGTAACTCGCCCCGGAGGGCGAAAC